>NZ_JABEPJ010000023.1:0-63034 GCF_013002825.1 Pseudoalteromonas sp. NEC-BIFX-2020_002 | reverse complement strand
ACAGATGATTGCTTTATATTGTTAAAGAACGTTGCGATTAAAGCGCTTTGCTTTATCTCGCTAGGGCTGCGCATGTTACGCTTTCCTATTTTTTTGTCAACACTTAAATTTAAACTTTATAAAAATTCAAACTCAAGTTTTACTCGACTCACTGATTAACTCTTGCCTCGCTAAGCGTTGCTGTCTGCCGTCTCAGTGGGGTCGCATTATAGGGCGCGGCTGATTTTACGCAAGCGTTATTTGAAGAAAACTTGAAATAAAGTACTGTTCGTTCGGTTTACGAGCTAAACACCTTGAAAGTGCTAGTTTAGTGAGCAACATAGATCCATACTGGCCATTTTATTAGCTCTGCTGCTATCATCAGATTCAATCACTTTCATTTTATTAGGTGTTTTTATGACTATCCGTTCCTATAAGGGAATAACCCCTACTTTTAATCAATCTGTTTATATTGATGAGTCCGCTGTTTTAGTTGGTAATATAACGCTAGGTAAAGATAGTAGTGTATGGCCATTAGTCGCAGCACGTGGAGACGTTAACTATATATGTATTGGTGAACGTACTAATGTACAAGATGGCAGTGTGCTACACCTTACTCGTCCAAGTAAAAGTAACCCTGATGGTTATCCGCTTATCATTGGTGACGATGTTACTGTTGGCCATAAAGTAATGCTGCACGGGTGTCGGTTAGGTAATCGTATTTTAGTCGGTATGGGCGCTATTGTAATGGATAACGCGATAGTTGAAGACGATGTGATTATTGGAGGCGGTTCATTAGTCCCACCAAACAAACGTTTAGAGTCTGGTTTCCTCTATGTTGGCAGCCCAGTAAAACAAGCCCGCCCTTTAACAGAGCAAGAGCTGAGCTTTTTAAAAGTGTCAGCCATCAATTATGTTGAGCTCAAAGATGAGTACCTAGCTGAAGGTTAATTCAGCACTGCAACAACAATCTCTCCCGCCGAGTTATACTCTTCATCTTCGATTAGTTGCTCGGCAATATCTTCATAGTCAAAACGTACAGCTTCAAAGTGCGCCTTAGCCGCTTGCTGATCTGCCAATGCTAGACTTTGCGTATCAATAACACATTTAACCATTAAGCCACTTACTTGGGCAAAAAACGTTAACTGCTGGCTTTGCACATTAAATTCAAATCGATCTATAAATTGAATTGCTTGATTCATATCAATTCTCCAGCTTTTAATGATCGCACAATAGGGAGTATTGCTGGCATTTTATCACGCCAAACAAAGTAAGCTTGTGCTGCTTGCCCAACGAGCATACCGCTACCATCTAGTACGCTAATATCGGCTTTGTAATCCTGTGCCCATTGCATAAACAGAGTGCTTTGTAGTGAATAAAACATATCATATACACATTTACAATTATTAAGGTGCTTTTTGTCGAGTGCTGGCAACTCACCCAACATACTACTAGATGTAGAGTTTACAATTAGTGAGTAATCACCTTCAGGTAAATCATCAAATCCATAGCCTGTCACTGCGCCATATTGAGCAAACAGCTGTGCTAATGCTTTGGCTTTTGCCGCGGTGCGATTGACGATGATGATTTCACTCGGCTGCTGTGCCAGTAATGGCAATACAACCCCTCGCGCCGCACCACCAGCACCAATCAGTAAAATACGTTTACCTTTAATAGAAACTTTATTTGCGAGCAAGTCATTAACAAAGCCAACACCATCGGTGTTATCACCTAATAAGCGGCCATCATCTAGCAGCTTTATTGTATTCACAGCACCGACAATGGTGGCAAGCTCAGTTCGCTCATCAACTAATTCATATGCTTGCTCTTTAAATGGCATAGTTACGTTGGCACCATTACCACCAGCAGCAAAAAAATCAGCAACCGCTATTTTAAAGCCATCTATTGGTGCTAGTATTGCCCGATAATCGATTTTCTCGCCCAATGAGGTTGCAAATTGCTTATGTATCGCAGGGGATTTTGAGTGTTTAATGGGATTTCCAAAAACTGCATATTTGTCCATATTCGAGCAACCTCTTTGTTTAGTAATATTACAGAGTAACTTACTGCTAATTAACGATGATAAAAACTATGATTAAACGACTCTTTTCTAAATCGAAACAACCTGAGCCACAGCAAGCACCTACTCCCGAAAAAACGCCTTACCAAATGATGGGGGGAGAAGCTGGCGCATTTGCACTTGCAAATAGATTCTACGACATTATGGCCACCGATGATTACGCTAAACCGTTATATGATATGCATCCTCAACCATTAGATCGTATTCGCCAAGTATTTTTTGAGTTTTTATCCGGTTGGTTAGGCGGCCCTGATTTGTTTGTAGAAAAACATGGTCACCCTATGCTGCGTAAACGCCATATGCCTTTTCCTATCGATCAAGATTTACGCGATCAATGGATGTATTGTATGGATAAAGCGTTAGATGCTGAAATTGATAATCCTTTATTACGAGAAGGGTTACGAAAATCATTGGCGCAGCTTGCCAGTCACATGATCAACCAGCACTAAAGCGATTTTAATCTTTTAAGTTTGCGCTATATCAATGTCGTACTCTTCTAAATACAGATAATAACGCTATCTTGTTTAGAAGAGTATTATGCGCGTGAAATCCATCCAACATAAAATTTATGCATTACTGGCAATCACCGGCGTGCTAGTACTTTTTGCAAGTATTTTCAGTAGTTCAAATCAGCAACATACCCTTGCCCAGGAAACAATTGCCAGCAACATTAAGCTACTTGCTGATAATTACTTTGATTCCATCAATACCATGATGCTCACTGGCACAATGGCGAATCGAGAAATACTAAGCAGCAAATTACGTAATCATCCAAATATTGAAGATGCCCATATAATCCGTAGCCCCATTGTAAACAAACTTTATGGCCCAGGCGCTGCAAACCAAGCTCCAAGTAACGACGCAGAGATTGCAGCACTTAATGGAAAAGAAGACCTTTTCATTGAACAACAGCAAAGTACGCGTTATATGACCTATTTAAAGCCGATGCTTGCAAGCAGTGATCATAAAGGAACGAATTGCCTTGGTTGCCATCAGGCGCAAGAAGGTGATGTATTAGGGGTTGTAAAAATTAGTTATTCACTCGCAGATATTGAAACAAAAGTAACGCGAAATACACTTATCAATACAGCCCTGCTATCTACGCTTTTTGTAACTGCTTTTTTATTATTGGGTTTACTCTTTAGAAGAATATTCATTAAACGCCTCAATAACATTGATCGCATGATGCACCTAGCCACTAGCAATAATGATTTAAGCCTCAAAATTGAGGATAACAATAACGATGAGTTAAGCTCCTTAGCAAATAGCTTTAATCAGATGATAAGTGCCTTTAAAGAAAATATTGCGCAAGTGTCACATTCATCAAAAGTGTTGATTCATTCTGCCGAAGCCATTTATGCCTCTGTCGATGCGACTGAACAATCAATATTAAGCCAAAAACAAGGAACAGACTCTGTTGCGGCTGCAATTAATGAACTGGAAAGCTCATCTAACGAAGTTAAAAATACCACTCACTTTGCTTCAGAAAAATCGGAGAGTAGTAATGTGCTTGCACAACAGAGCTTACGCGTTGCTGAGCATACGCAGGTAAGCATAAATCAACTCGCTGACGATGTTCGTAGCGCAGCCCAGCAAGTAAGTCAGCTACAAGCTCAAACCTTAGAAGTGGGAAAAGTACTTGAAGTGATCAGTAGCATTGCTGAACAAACTAATTTACTCGCGTTAAATGCTGCAATAGAAGCAGCAAGAGCGGGAGAAGCTGGTCGAGGCTTTGCTGTTGTCGCCGATGAAGTTCGCACTTTAGCAACACGTACTCATGATTCAACAGACGAGATTAAACGCACAATAGATAAGCTACAATCAGAAGCCTCGCAAACCGTCACTATGATGAGTAACTCGTGTGAAGAAGCTGATGATAGAGCGCTACAAGTTAAAAAAGTTGCACAGGCTTTAAAAGATATTTCCTCTCAGATGAGCGAAATTAATCAGCTAAATGTACAAATTGCTGATGCAACAGAACAGCAAAGCTTAGCTGCTGAAGAAATTAATCAAAGTGTTGTGGCAATCAGTGATAATGCGGAGCGCTCATTAGTCGATGCCAACGACAATCAAAAAATAAGTGAAGAACTATTATCGCTAGCTCGCTCGTTGGATGAGCAGGTCAGACGTTTTAAATTAAATTAAGGTGCGGCGCTAAATCAATTAGCGCCAACTCGGTATTATAATTGCCAGTCTCGGGCAACTAATTGCTCCGGTTCACTACTTAGCCATGCTTGTGGCCTCAAGTAGAACTGGTAAAGCTGCGCTTCAGGACTTTCTGCCCCTGGCGTATAATTATATTCCCAGCGCGCAAGTGGCGGCATAGACATTAAAATAGATTCTGTACGGCCACCTGTTTGCAAACCAAACAACGTACCGCGATCCCACACTAAATTAAACTCAACATAACGACCTCGGCGATAAAGCTGGAAGTCACGTTGTTGCTGTGTGTACTCGTCGCTTTTACGACGTTCTATAATCGGCACATAAGCATCGAGAAAGCCATTACCAACAGCTTGCATAAAAGCAAAGCTTTGCTCAAAGCCATGCTCATTCAAGTCATCAAAAAACAAGCCACCCACACCACGAGTTTCATTACGGTGCTTGATATAAAAATATTCATCGCACCACTTTTTATAGCGAGGATACACGTCATCGCCAAAAGGAGCGCACAGATCATGCGCCACTTGGTGCCAATGCTTAACATCATCAAATACAGGATAAAAAGGTGTTAAATCGAACCCGCCACCAAACCACCAAATAGGTTCTTCGCCTTCTTTTTCTGCAATAAAAAATCGCACGTTTGCATGGCTAGTTGGTATATGCGGGTTTTTAGGGTGAATAACTAACGACACCCCACAAGCATGAAAACTACGTCCAGCGAGTTCTGGCCTATGTGCGGTAGCAGATGCAGGCATCGATGCACCAAACACATGAGAGTAGTTAACGCCGCCTTGTTCTATGATATTTCCATCACGAATGACGCGCGTTCGCCCTCCGCCCCCCTCTGCACGTTGCCAGCTATCTTCAACAAACTTAGCGTTAGTATCAGCGCGCTCTAAGCCTTCGCAAATAGTGTCTTGCAAAGCTATTAAATACGTTTTTACTTGTTCAAGCAGATTACTGTGCATGTTCATCCTCTAAATATTTTACCGGTCATTACATCTTTAATAGTGCTTGGCTGAGTTCGGCCACCTAATGGCTCATCAACATAAAACGCAACCTGTTGATCAAATTCACTCTTCGCCATTTCAATACTGGTTACTGTATCTTGCCCTGATAAATTAGCACTTGTCGACACTAAAGGCTTACCAAGTTCTTGGCATAAACGCTTAACCGTTGGGTGATTTGTTACACGTACCGCAATGGTATCAAACTGCCCTGTTAACCATTTTGGTGTATTTTTAGCTGCAGGCATTACCCACGTAATCGCCCCAGGCCAACTAGAAAAAATATCAGCGCGTTTATCCATAGGAATTTTTGCGTCATCAACATATTTTAGTAACTGACCATAATTATCAGCAATTAAAATTAAGCCCTTTTCGACTGGGCGTTGCTTGATCGCTAATAATTTTTCAACGGCGTGTTGGTCGTCTGGGTCGCAACCTAACCCATATACTGCTTCAGTTGGATAAACAATAACACCCCCTTGCTGCAAAGCAGTAAGGGCGGTTTTAGGCACAGAGGTTGAATCGGCCACAGGAATTCTCCACATACAAAAAGTTAAAGCTGCTAATTAGTCGCTCACCGTCAATTTATGCGAGCAATTTTTCTGGGGGCATTGTAACACATCACTGTTCGCCATCTTCTTTTGTGTCATCACTGGCCACTGGCATTGTGGGCAAGTGTGTTCAATAGGTTTGTGATTTAAAGTGTACTTACAACTTGGGTAGCTGTTACATGAGTAAAAGATTTTTCCAAATTTATTACTACGTGCAACTAGCTGCCCTTTAGTACATTTAGGACATGCAGGTAATACGTCTTCATTTTCTTTAGGCTCGTCATGGGCAATATAATGACATTCAGGGTAGCCTGTACAACCAATAAACATGCCATAGCGACCATTTTTAACCACCAGCGGGTTTGCACATTCAGGGCAAGGGCTATCTTCTAGAACCTTGATTTGCTGAGTATCATGCTGTACTAAAGAGCGAATAAAGTCACATTTAGGGTAACTTGCACAGCCAAGAAAAGGACCTGACTTGCTATTACGAATAACTAACTCAGAACCACATTGAGGGCACACTTCGTACTCTTTTTCTAAGGCGTGTTGGTTTGCAGAGAAAAGTGAATGATCAATTTTGCTCATGTGTTTCCAAAGCGGTTGGTTAATTTTCGCCTAATATACCCAAACTAATTTAAGATACAAGCATACCCACCTAAATCCTCTAAAAGCACACGTATTGAAAAAGTCGATGTTTAATGTAAAACCTCAGCGGGCTCATTAAAAATAATTTTTTCCATTTGAGAATAAGCAAACTCGGAACCAGGCACATTAAATAGCACCATTAGTATTACCCATTTTAAATCATCAATCGTTATAAAAGGTTTATCTAAAGCACGTAAGCGATCCACGACCATTTCACGAACCGCACTATTTATAATCCCAATCTGCTCTATAAACATTAAAAAACCACGGCACTCAACACAAAGCATCTCACATTCACTCTCTGTAAAAATACGTACCGCATGTTGTGGATAAGCATTGAGATAAGGAATTTCATCACTGTGCTGTAGTTCAGCTAATTGCTCTAGCCAATTCAATGCTTTGTATATTTCGGGCTTATTGAAGCCCGCACGTAATAACTCATCTGTGAGTTCATTATGCTCAGCATAAATTTCAGCTTCACTATGAATATAATTTTCAAAGAGGTACATGAGGATATCGAACATGTTACTTCCCTTATATAAGTATCTATAATCTAGCGAACTCGGATATAGCCATCTAATACCCGCTCGACCCGGTCTTCAAGCTCAAGATCAAGTAAACGTGCTTGTACTTTATCTATCGGCCATTGGCTACGCTGAACAATTACATCGACTGCAGTCACTTCAAAACCTACACTACAAAGTACTTCGCATGTGGGTTCGTTAGTCGGCGCTTTCTCTATATTATATAGACTGTTTTGACAGGAAAAGCTTACTTCATCTAAAATATCACTGACATTTTCGACTAATTTTGCCCCTTGCTTTATTAAAAAGTGACTTGCTTCTGATAGCGGGTTTTTAATTGAACCTGGCACAGCAAACACTTCTTTATTTTGTTCCAGTGCATAGCGTACTGTAATGAGTGAGCCGCTTTTAATTTGCGCCTCGACAATTAATACACCGAGTGATAAACCCGATATTATGCGATTTCGGCGCGGAAAATTATTACCATTAGCGGCTGTGCCAGGTAAAAACTCACTCACTAATAAGCCATGTTCACATACTTTATCTGTAAGCAGCTTATGCCGTTTGGGATAATACACATCAACTCCTGTGCCAAGTACTGCAATCGTTTTACCGTTGCCCGCAAGCGCTCCTTTGTGGGCTGCACCATCAATGCCAAGTGCCATTCCTGAGGTAACAGTTAACCCTGCAAGAGTAAGCTGATGCGCAAACTCAGCCGCTATTTCTAGCCCTGATGGTGTAGCATGACGACTGCCAACAATCGCTATTTGTGGACTATTCAGTAGTTCTAAATTACCGCGGCAAAATAATAACAAGGGTGCACTAGCCACTTCTTTTAATAACGGGGGATATAAGGGGGAATCAAAATAATTAATTGCAGTTATATCTGACTGAGCAATTAATGTCTGATAGTAATCGACTTGCCGCCAATCAGTAGCAAGTAAGTTGCTAGCGATTTGTGAACTAAGGCCGCACTCTACTAACTGCTCGTGGTTAAGTTCAAATAAACACTCTAATGGCTGGTTTTGCGCTAGAGCCAGTAAAGTTTTAACACCCAAGCCTTTACATAAATAAAAGGCAAGCCAGTGTGCAAGCTTGCCTGAAGAATTTTCCATGCTCTCTCCTTAGAGCACTCAAACCTGATTTAATTTATAACTGCAAAATCACCGATGCGGATTGGGTGCTGGTTTTTTACGATTAAAGCGTAGCTAACTTTTTCATGTACTTTAAATACCATTAGCTCGCCAACTTTTTCTTTTGGCATATGCCACACTGTAGAGTTTTTATCTGGCTCAACCCCAAAAAATTCATCGCTCTTTTTCATGAATTTTTCAAGGCTATTAGAATCTTCTTCATAGCGAGGGCCATTACGTCCATCAAACACTGTAGGTGATTGACGTTCAATATCTAAAATATGGCCTGCTTTAATATTCTGCTCTAAACCTAAGTTTAGCACTACAATATCCATTGTGCTGAATTCTCTTAATCTACTTGTTGCTGCAATAATGTTACCTGTAATCGGCTCATCTGGGCGCTGCATTTTAAAATAAGCAGGCAATGTCTGCCCTTGCATTGCTGGCATTAAGAAATCAGTGGCTCTGATCTCCTGTTTAGCCTCAGTCACTTTAACAGAGGAAGGCACTCCTTGTGATAAATCACCTTCTCTGAATACGCGCCCTATACCCACTAATTGTGATTTATATGCCAGTGCTTTATTCGTCTCAGGATCAATATACGCTTTGCCTTTACGATAAATCGCATAAGCTTCATGCAATTTAAGCTCGCCTTTAACATACACAATATGACCTTCGGTGTTCATTTTAGTGTTTACATTAGCACCTAAAATATAAGGTTTTTCCGCTATCTCTTTTCTACTTAGCGCTTGCTCATAAGTCAAATAAGGGCGTAATAGCTCAAGTGGCAAAGTTGGGATTGCATTACGACCTTTTGGTGTAATTCGTCCATGTGGGGACAATTTTTTATAACCTGAATTAATCACTAAGCGTGGATTTCCGTGCTCATCATAAATCAAAGAAAGGGCATCGCCGGGATAAATAAGGTGTGGGTTATCAATTTGCGGATTCATTTGCCAAAGCTCAGGCCACAACCACGGCTTATTTAGATAGATAGCTGAAATATCCCAAAGCGTATCACCTTTTTTTACAACATACTGTTTTGGCGCATCTTTTTTTATATTTAATACATCGGCTACCGATGGAAATGCAGTACTTAGTGCCAACACTGCTGCGAATAATGGGTATTTCATTGAGCTTCCTTGTGGTGTTTTTTCATTATTATCAACCAAAACCTGTTAAAGGTGAACGCGAATGGCTAAAATAAGAGCATACAATACCCTAAATTAAGCACAAGTGAAAAAGGTTACTATGGCTAGGTTAGAAGTTTTAAGATTTCCAGATGAACGTTTACGTACAATTGCAAAAGAAGTAACGCATGTTGACGACCAAATTCGTCAAATTGTAAAAGACATGCTAGAGACTATGTACGACGAGAACGGCATTGGATTAGCCGCAACCCAAGTTGACATTCATCAACGCATTGTCGTCATTGATGTATCAGAAGAACGCAATGAACCCTTGGTGTTGATCAACCCAACGATTATAACCCAAGCGGGTGAAACAGTCAGTGAAGAAGGTTGTTTATCTGTACCGTATTCTTACGCAAAAGTTGATCGCGCAGAAACAGTATCTGTAAAAGCCCTTAATGAGAAAGGTGAAGAGTTCACTTTAGATGCTGATGAACTTTTAGCTATTTGCATCCAACACGAGCTTGATCACTTAATTGGTAAGTTATTCATTGATTACTTATCCCCGTTAAAGCGTCAACGTATTCGTAAAAAACTTGAAAAAGAAGCCAAGCTTGCAGCGCAATAAGTACCTTAGAATTAATTAGGAAGTTCAGTGACACAACCATTACGCATTATTTTTGCCGGTACGCCCGATTTTGCTGCGCGCCATTTACAAGCTCTTATCGATTCAGAGCATCAAATTGTTGGCGTATACAGCCAACCTGATCGCCCTGCTGGTCGCGGAAAAAAACTCAAAGCCAGTGAAGTAAAAGAACTTGCGCTGGCGCATGAATTACCTGTTTTTCAACCGGCCTCATTAAAAAGTGACGACGCACTCACTGAACTAAACAACCTTAATGCCGACATTATGATTGTTGTTGCATATGGACTGCTGTTACCTAAAGCTATTTTAGATGCACCTCGCTTAGGCTGCTTAAACGTACATGGTTCAATTTTGCCACGCTGGCGCGGTGCTGCACCAATACAGCGTGCTATTTGGGCCGGGGATACTGAGACTGGCGTCACTATTATGCAAATGGATGAAGGCCTAGATACCGGCGACATGCTGCATATTAGCCGTTGCCCTATTGATGCGACTGAGACCAGTGCCAGCCTATACAATAAGCTTGCTGATTTAGGCCCAAGCGCACTTATCAACACCATCACTCAATTGGCTAATGGTGAAATTACACCACAAGTACAAGATGATGAACTGGCTAACTATGCTAAAAAGCTCTCTAAAGAAGAGGCAAACATTGATTGGACAATGGACGCTGCACAGATTGAACGTAACATTCGTTCATTCAATCCGTGGCCAGTGTGTTTTACCCAAATGGGCGAAAACACTGTAAAAGTATACCAAGCCAATGTTGTTGAACAAACAGGCCCTACAGGCACTGTTTTACAAAGCGATAAACACGGCATTGTGATTGCCTGTGGCACTAACGCACTTAATATCACGCAAGTACAACCACAAGGCAAAAAGCCAATGGCCATTACTGACTTTTTAAACGGCCGAGCAGACTGGGTAACTCCTGGTACAATATTAGGCGAAAACAATGAGTAAAGCTCCCAACATACGCGCGCTTGCCGCCGAAACTTTATATAACGTCGTAGATAAAGGCGCATCTCTAAATCAAGAGCTGCCTTTTGCAAGCCAAGGTTTACCCCCTAAAGATAAAGCCTTATTACAGCAAATTTGTTACGGTGTACTGCGTTATTTGCCAAGCTTAGAGAATTATTGCCAGCATTTAGTTGAACAACCTCTCAAGGGAAAGCGCCGTATATTCCAGTTTTTGCTGTATGTTGGCATTTACCAACTACAACATATGCGTGTTCCACCTCATGCAGCTATCAGTGAAACAGTAAATGCTTTAGAGCAGCTAAGAGCTCTGGGTCTAAAAGGTTTGATCAACGCTATATTACGCAGCTTTCAGCGCCAGCAAGAAGAGCTAGAAGAAAAAGCCAAACAAATTCCGGTCTGTTTATACAACCACCCAAACTGGTTTATCAAACAAGTTACCGAAGCGTACCCTGACTCTTGGCAAGCACTGTTAGAAGCCAACCAACAGCAAGCACCAATGTGGTTACGTGTTAATCAAGCGCAATATAACACAGCTGAATATAGCGAGATGCTTACAGCCAATGATATCGCACACACATTAAATGCTGACTTTCCTGATGGCATTAAGCTAGATAAACCACGAGATGTTTTCTCATTACCCGAATTCGACACCGGCGCATGTTCAGTACAAGATGCTGCAGCACAATTAGCAGCACGCTTTTTAGATCCAAAAGCTGAAGAGCACATTTTAGATGCGTGTGCTGCCCCTGGTGGTAAAACATGTCATATTTTAGAGCTTGCTGATGCCGACGTACTTGCTCTTGATTGCGACGAAACACGCCTTGAGCGCGTAAAACAAAACCTTGTCCGTATTGGTCTAGGTGCTGATTTACAATGTGCTGATGCTTCTCAACCACACAAATGGTGGGACGAACAACAGTTTGACCGCATTTTATTAGATGTCCCTTGCTCCGCAACAGGCGTGATCCGCCGCCACCCTGACATAAAATGGTTGCGCCGTGCCTCTGATATCAATGATCTTGCAACATTACAAGGTGATATTCTAAATAACATTTGGCCGTTACTTAAGCCCGGTGGTACCTTAATTTATGCAACGTGCTCGGTATTACCACAAGAAAACCAATTACAAGTTGCTAAGTTTTTAGCAAACAACAATGACGTTGAGCATATTCCGCTACATGATAACGACACGCCAGCAAACCCAGGTCTGCAATTGCTGCCCGGTGAAAGCGACGGTTTCTATTATGCCAAACTTGTAAAAAAACACTCATAAGAAGCTCAAGTAAACCATGAAAATAATCATACTCGGTGCTGGACAAGTAGGCGGAACGCTCGCTGAAAACCTCGTAGGTGAACAAAACGAAATCACGGTTGTTGATATTGATGGCAACCGTTTACGTGAGTTGCAAGATAAGTACGACCTGCAAGGTGTGACAGGACACAGTGCACACCCAGACGTACTACGCCGCGCCGGTGCGGAAGACGCCGATATGATAATAGCAGTGACCAGTTCAGATGAAGTGAACATGGTCGCTTGCCAAGTTGCTTACAGTATATTTAAAACGCCCACTAAAATTGCACGTATTCGCTCAGAGCAATACCTAAAGTACCGTGAAAAATTATTTCAAAATGATGATTTACCGGTTGATCACTACATTGCACCCGAGCAATTGGTCACCAAGTATATTCGTCGCTTGATTGACTACCCAGGGGCTTTACAGGTTTTGCAGTTTGGTGATGGCATGCTCTCGTTAGTGGCTGTTAAAGCATACTACGGTGGCTTATTGGTTGGTTATGCGCTATCAGCCTTAAAAGAGCATATTCCTAACGTTGAAACGCGTGTTGCTGCCATTTATCGCCAAGGTAAAGCAATAAAGCCACTCGGCACCACCGTTATTGAAGCAGATGATGAAGTATTCTTCCTCGCTGCAACTAAGCACATTCGAGCAGTAATGAATGAGCTACAGAAGCTCGAGCGTTCATACAAAAAAATTATGATCGCAGGTGGCGGTAATATCGGTGCAGGGCTTGCCCGTTCACTTGAAAAAAATCACAGTGTAAAGTTACTCGAACGCAGTAAAGAGCGTGCCGAGCAGCTGTCTGAAATGCTCGATAACACCGTGGTGTTTTGTGGGGATGCATCCGATCAAGAGCTGCTATCGGAAGAGCACATAGAACAAGTTGATGTGTTTATTGCGGTGACTAATGACGATGAAGCAAACATCATGTCGGCCATGCTTGCCAAACGCATGGGTGCACAAAAAACCATGGTGCTTATTCAGCGCGGTGCGTATGTTGATTTAGTGCAAGGTGGTGAAATTGATATCGCCATTTCACCGCAACAAGCAACAATTTCAGCGCTGCTTACTCATGTTCGCCGTGGTGACATTGTAAATGTGTATTCTTTACGTAAAGGTGCGGCAGAAGCGATTGAGGCTGTTGCCCATGGCGACGAAAACACATCAAAGGTTGTAGGGCGTGCAATTGCTGATATCAAGCTTCCTGCAGGGACTACTATTGGTGCAATCGTTCGTAACGATGATGTATTAATTGCGCACGACGACACGGTTATTCACTCTGGTGATCACGTTATCATGTTTTTAATTGATAAAAAGCATATCAACGTCGTTGAAAAACTATTCCAAGTAAGTGCTATTTTCTTATAAGAAAATATGCTTTATATACCGGTTCAATTAAAAAAGCAGCTTAAGTTAAGCTGCTTTTTACGTATATGAAGTGAAGTGTTCATTTTATTTTCCGCTAAGGAAAGCTTATTGTGCCTTGGCGAATTCTTCTTTTGATAACTCACCGTTTTGATCAGTATCTAAGTCTGCAAATATCTCTACAAGGCGTGTATTTACCGATGCCTCTTCTTTGGAAATAGCACCATTACCATCGGTATCAAATGATTCAAAGGTAACCGCAGCAAATGCTGCTGATGAAGCTGCAAGGGCCAAAATAGCAAATGTTGTATTAATATGTTTCATCGTTTTATTCCTCATAAATAAAAAGTAGTATTTTTACTTTTCATTATATTGGTATCGAAAATCTCTTTAAGAAATCACTTTATAAAAATTAAGCTTTTGCAAACTCTTCTACAGAAAGCTCACCATTCCCATCGGTATCTAGTTCAGAGAATAAGCTTATTAGCTCTGCATCCACTGATGCTTCGCTTTGGCTGATTGCGCCGCTGCCATCAACATCTAACGTGTCAAAGTCGGTTGCAGCGAATGCTGCTGAAGATGATGCTAATGCGATAAGTGCTAATGTTTTATTTAATGTATTCATAGTTATATTCCTTCAAATTTACAATGCTTGGTTTCAAGCTCGCCAGCTAAACGCTGGCACTAAGGTTAACGTTACGCGTTCGAGAACTCTTCTTTTGAAAGCTCACCGTTACCGTCGGTATCTAATTCGGCAAATTTGCTCATTAAATCTGCATCCACTGATGCTTCGCTTTGGCTGATTGCGCCACTGCCATCAACATCTAACGTGTCAAAGTCGGTTGCAGCGAATGCTGCTGAAGATGATGCTAATGCGATAAGTGCTAATGTTTTATTTAATGTATTCATCGTTATATTCCTTCAATATTTATGTTTACGAACGCTATATAAACTACCGAGGGCAATCTCATTTCGTTCAATACAAGCTAACTATTACAACTTCGGTGCCAACTCTAAATAGTTATTTAAAATCATGATGTTGATAGTTAAAAAGGAAGAATAAAAAGGTTTAACCACTCTTTTTTGTGGCCAATTAGCAACAAGTCACTTTACATAAAAATTAAATCAATAATAATCAATAGCTTAGTTTTTTAATAAATGACACAGTTTTATCTTTCATACGCTTTTTTAGCTCACTTTTAGAGTGTCTAAAATCGTATTGCAACTGAATAGCCATAGTTTAAAAAATAAACCTGTAAAACAACAAGCTTAAGACTTTGATTTTAATTGATTTAAAAATATATTTTAACAGAAAAGAAAATAACGGAGCTGGTTTTTGCTTAAAAGTGTGGTTTGTTGCCATTGTGCGAAATCACAATGGCAAAGCGGTTAAATTTTGCTTATAACCGAGTGTCTCTAAAATAGACAATGTCAGTGACTATTTTAGTTTTTACTGAGTTGGCAATAAAACACAATTCATGCGCTTGGTGATGAAAAGATTCCAGTTGCTCAAAGCTCAACGCTT
Source organism: Pseudoalteromonas sp. NEC-BIFX-2020_002 (assembly GCF_013002825.1). Classification (NCBI taxonomy): domain Bacteria; kingdom Pseudomonadati; phylum Pseudomonadota; class Gammaproteobacteria; order Alteromonadales; family Pseudoalteromonadaceae; genus Pseudoalteromonas; species Pseudoalteromonas sp. NEC-BIFX-2020_002. Next base: position 48,004 of record NZ_JABEPJ010000023.1, on the reverse strand, counting down.
GCCCCTCTGACGGTGTTACCTTCGGCTTTAATGTAACCAGTGTCATAGCGACTTTACCCGCATCGTCTTTTTCCATCACGCCGACAGCATTATCAATATAACTATCAATTTTAATTTTATGTTTTGCAGCAATAGATAAAAAGAACAACATATGGCAGCTCGACAACGAAGCGATAAATGCCTCCTCTGGATCGACATTTTCAGCAACCGAATACGGTAGTGGCACTATATGCGGAGAAGATGATGCCGCCACGCTTAGACCACCATCAAACTCCCACTGATGAGATCGACTGTATTTGTTATCTATAAACAATTCATCTGCTTTACGCGTCCAGTCAATTTTCACTAGATACTCTGACATTTCAATTCCTCTTATTTAGATCACCCACGAAAATGCACTTAGCCACAATAGCTGAATACCATAAGATACACGCTGATAAACCCCTGCGTGCTTTCTTGCCTTAAACGCTTTAGCCAACAACACTAAAAAGTAAATTGTAAATCCGGCCGACACCGCTGAAAACCACCGAAAAATAACCGACACACTCCCACTAAAAACCACCAGCAACGGCGCAATTAGCAATGAAAGTAACATAATAAAACCAGCCCAAGAGTGGATATTGCAACTCACAGTTGGCGTTTTTATATAAGGATCTGCATCCATAGGGAAATAACCAGCCACCCAAGTTCCTATACCATGAACAATGACTAGCCAAGCAACTAGATTAATGAGTATAGATGCGTCATCAAATGCAAGAACATGCCAGCCAAATAGGCAAAAAAGTATGCCTAGTGGGTAATTGTTTATAAGGGGAGATAATTTTTCTGTAGGGCTACCAGTGGCACCAAGCTCACTGCAAAATTGTTTTCTATGACTGTAATTTGGGTAAAACCGACCAGCCACATAAACACCTACCACAATCCATATACTGGCTATAATTGCGGCGTACGAAGAAATTAGCGATAACATTACTCACCTCCATGTATGAATTAACGCCTTGATAATAAACTTATTTTCCAAACCTGTATACCCAAACCACCTCAATATGCGAGCGTCGTTGGAGTTAAAAGCGACTTAGACAAGGCATTGATTGCAAATAATGGTTGCTCCTTTGTTAAAATCAATAACGCAGTATAAATCGCTTTTAAACCAACCCTCTGGGCGTTTCATAGGCGCTTACTCTCTACGTTGTTACTTCTTAAAAGGGACGACTATTATTGCAATAGTAACGCCTTGATATTAAGCCCCTGTGGAACGCTGAATTCTGCATCTTGAGGTGGTTTGGGTATAAACGTTCGATAAACAAACAAAAAAGCAGCCGGGAGTGCGGCTGCTTTAGAATAAAATGACCAGGGAAGAATCAATTTTAAAAAATCATATTATGCTTTAGAGAACTCTTCTTTTGATAACTCACCGTTTTGGTCAATATCAAGCTCTGTAAATTTCCCCATAAGTTCGGCATCAACTGATGCTTCGCTTTGGCTTATTGCGCCATTGCCATCAACATCTAGCGTGTCAAAGTCGGTTGCAGCGAATGCTACTGAAGACGATGCTAGTGCGATAAGTGCTAATGCTTTATTTAATGTGTTCATAATTAATATTCCTTCAATGTACTATCAAAAAATTGGTTTCAATACTGGTTAAAGCCGTCCTTGCTATCCTTTATCATAGGTTCCTTTCCCATTTAGGTTGTCTTTGGCAACTCAGGATAAACTAAGTATTCAGGTATTAAGCTTGTGAAAACTCTTCTTTTGATAACTCACCGTTTTGGTCAGTATCAAGTTCTGCAAACTTTGCAGAAATAGTCGCATCAACTGATGCTTCTTGCTGGCTAATCACGCCATTACCATCAACATCTAGCGTATCAAAGTCGGTTGCTGCAAATGCTACTGAAGACGATGCGAATGCGATAAGTGCTAATGTTTTATTTAATGTGTTCATAATAAATATTCCTTGTAGATAAATTAAGAATGGAAGTCCTTTTCAGAGATCCCTTTAGTAAAAGAATGCCTATATTACGACTTTGAGAACTCGTCTTTAGACAACTCACCGTTACCGTCTGTATCTAGTTCAGCAAATTTAGCCATAAGCTCTGCATCAACTGACGCTTCGCTTTGGCTGATTGCGCCGCTACCATCAACATCTAACGTATCAAAGTCGGTTGCAGCAAATGCTGCTGAAGATGATGCTAATGCGATAAGTGCTAGTGTTTTATTTAATGTATTCATAATAAATATTCCTTCAATGTTTATGGTTTAGAACAAAGTAGTAATCATGTTTTCGTTCAGTACAACTAGACTATTACAACTTCGATGCCAACATTTATAAGCTCAATAAAATCAAAAACTTAAAGAGTTTAGCGCGGAATTTAGAGGTATTTGCTGTGCTTTTTGTTGCTAAATAGCAACAAAATAAAGGAGGGTAAAATTAAAACTCAATTTATCAGTGACTTACGTAAAATAAAAAAGACACAAAACAGCATCAAAACGAAAAATCATTCTCTATGAGCATCTTTTGAAACACGGAAAAGCTTAATGTATATACAGATAGCTTGAAGTTAAATTTAATTTTAAAAATAAACCGTTGATAAGTAATGACTATTAAAATAATTAAACCGATTTTGAGAAGAGTTACATGATTTTCACCATTTTGTTGCAAAATAGCGAAAATCATCAAATTTAAACAAGCATCTCTATGGCGTGTTGACCTTTGTGGATTGAAATTTGTTCGATCTAGGGGCGATTTAATCGCGGCGCGAGGTTTTTAACCTAGCGGGCTCGATAACTGCTCCTGCGTTATTCTACTAGCTCACATCCATGTGAGAATAAGTAAAAACCGAGCAAAGCTTTCGCGTCCTGCTCACGGCCCTTACCTACATCCGTGTAGGTAACAAAGAGTTAATCGCCCCTAGGAAGAACCCTTTGGGCAGCGCATGTTTGGCATTTATACTGCTGAAAAATCAATCACGAAAGGTCAACACGCTCGAGTACTGAGAGGTCAATAAAGTGATCCTTCATGAAGGATTTCATTTCCTCTTCACTTGCCGTTAACTGAATACCAAACTGTGAGCCTGTAGCATGGGTTTTGATACTGCATATTTGTCCACTAAACTCTGTGACGCCTTTGTTATTTTTATCTAATACTATATTGCATTGTGTGTTCTTTAATTTAGTCAGGTCATCTTTGCCTTTTACATCAAACATCACACCCGTCACTGAGATATCCTTAATCACCCCATGTAATTCTCGCTCATCGCTGAGTTTTATTGTTGCAGGTAGTAATGTCGGAATACGCGTTTGTGAGCGTAACCTAAATAGCTGAACTTGGGTTGGGAAGTTTAAATAAATAAGTCGTGCTGGGTGCGATGATACCGACAGTATCTGTTGACGAAAAGCAATAACCTGCCCACCACCGCTTTCGAGCACAGCCCTAACAATGACAACAACACCGTCTTTTAAGTATTCACCAGCATTACTTAAACGCTTGGGCGAGGGATAATTTAATATAACGAACCTATCATTTAAAAAACCGACAAACTCCGTTTTAATACGCTTACTCGTGGTGGGTGTTAAAACCTCTACATCGACAATACTGCCAGCCGTTATGTGCGCTAAATTCTCTAAATTTAATTGTTGTTTTGTTTTTGGCATATCCTTTCCAACTACATATCAATGTTCTAATGCAACAAATGGCCTGAATACTTTTCAAGTCATAACTGATTAACCGCGCCAAAAGGTCGGGGTAAATAATACTAACAAGGTGAATATCTCTAAGCGCCCAAACACCATCGCAATCGTTAATAACCACTTGGCACCATCACTGATCGCGCCATAATGGGCAGCAACATCCCCCAAACCTGGGCCTAAATTATTTAAACATGCAGCCGTAGCTGAAAACGCCGTAATGTTATCCATACCAGTGCCCATTAAGGCTAACATGATTATTACGAACACCAGCGCATACGCAGAGAAAAACCCCCATACGGCCTCAACAACCTTATCAGGCAAGGCTTTACGACCCAGCTTGATAGAATAAATAGCCCGAGGATGAACCAAACGGTTTAACTCTCGCACGCCTTGCAGATAGAGTAAAAAGACTCTCACAACTTTCATACCGCCACCGGTCGAGCCTGCACAGCCACCAATAAAACTCGAAAAAACCAACAATATTGGCAAAAATAATGGCCACGCAGAGAAATTGTCCGTGGCAAACCCCGCGGTAGTACTAATCGACACTGCTTGAAAAAGTGCCTGATCGAGTGTTTCATCACCGTTAGCATAAACATTATTTGAAGACAGTACCGTAAAGCACACAACCACCAGCGCTAACTGTATAAATAAAAACACTTTAAACTCAGGATCACGTAAATATACGTTGAGATTACGACTCGATACCGCAGCGTAGTGCAACGTAAAGTTAACAGCTGCGATAATTAAAAACACCACGCAGATAAAGTTAATTAATGGGCTATCAAAGTGCCCCATAGACGCGTCATAAGTAGAAAATCCACCTATCGCAATTGTAGAGAAAGCATGACAAATCGCATCAAACCATTCCATGCCAGCGGCCCAATAAGCAAGCGTACAGGCAACTGTTAACGCGACATAAATATACCAAAGATGCTTGGCTGTATCGGCTATTCGCGGCGTCATTTTTGAATCTTTAACAGGCCCAGGTGTTTCAGCGCGATACAGCTGCATACCACCAACGCCAAGCATAGGTAAAACAGCCACTGCAAGTACGATTATCCCCATACCGCCCAACCACTGCAGCTGTTGGCGATAAAACAAAACTGATTTAGGAAGGTACTCAATACCAGTAAGCACAGTTGCCCCAGTTGTCGTTAGACCTGAGAATGCTTCAAACACAGCATCTGCTAAAGATAAATTTGGCTCTTGTAAAAAGATTAGCGGCAAGGATGCAAACGCACCTAGTACCAACCAAAATAGCACCACGATTAAAAAGCCTTCGCGGGCTTTTAAATCCCCTTGCTCATGTCTATTTGGGTAGTACGCAAGTAAGCCAATAACAACACTAAATATAAAAGCGAGAACAAATGGCACACCGCCACCATCTTTATAAATAAGCGATACAATTGCCGGCGGCACCATGGTGATACTAAACAGTACAACGAGTTGGCCGAGAATTTTAATGATGGTACGAAATTGCATTGAGCGATCGCTTTTTATAGGGTAATGGTTAGTGAGTAATGGTTATTGTCTTACTCTTTAATACTTAACTCAACCGCACCATGGCTCAAATCATAAATATCTTTTATGGCTTGCTTAGCTTGGCGGCTATCAATAGTAATAACCCATTCAATATTAGCAGTAAATTGTTTTTCGATATTAAGTACTTGGTACTGTGTTTTCAGCAACTGCTCTATCGCTCCTTGTGCACTGTAATCACTATAACCAATCAGCTCCACACTGGGGACTTTTAAGGTTGTTGTTAAATGCGCCAACGCATTATTGAGTGATCCACCATAGGCTCGCACTAAACCACCGGTTCCTAACTTTATACCACCAAAGTAGCGCGTAACCACAGCTGTGATCTCTCCTAAACCAGATCCTACCAGCACATTTAGCATTGGCTTACCCGCCGTGCCGTTAGGCTCGCCATCATCAGAAAATCCATACACATGACTACCGCCCGGGTTACCTGCTACATGTGCCCAACAGTTATGACGCGCATCACTGTACTTTTCTTCAATACTTTTAATGAATGCTTTTGCACAGGCTAAATCGGGCGTATGTGCAATGTGCACAATAAAGGTGCTTTTTTTAATTTCTTCTTGATGAAACACATCCGCTGCGGGGTATTTATATTCTGACATACTTTAGTTAACCAATATTCAACCAAAAAAATGGGGCCATATGGCCCCAATCATTCAAACTTAGATAATTAAGCTAAGTTTAGATCACGCGTCATATTTTCTAAGCTGTCTTCGTGTACGATAATGTTATCTTCGATACGAATACCACCAAATGGTTTAAACGCTTCAACTTTTTCCCAGTTAATAAACTGTTTGTTGTCGGTTTGCGCTAAATCACCTAATAGTGAATCTATGAAATATAAACCAGGCTCAATGGTGAACACTTGGTTTTTCTCAATCAAACGAGTACAACGTAAGAAAGGATGCCCTTCTGGCGGCGCTTGATGCGCACCACTTTCATCAGCCATAAAGCCGCCCATGTCATGTACTTGCAAACCAAGATGATGGCCAAGTCCATGCGGGAAGAAAGTAGATGTAATACCGCGCTCAACAATTTCAGCTGCGGGTAGTTTAACAATATTAAAGTCACTCAGTACTTGCGCTACACGCTGGTGGCAATCTAAGTGAAGCTCGCCATATAGCATACCCGGCTTTAACGCTTTCCCTAATGCAACTTGATGATCAGTCATTACATTGATTAAATCAGCAAATTCACCTGATTTTTTAAAATCGTAGGTACGGGTAATATCAGCGGCATAACCGTTAAAATTAGCACCAGCATCAATTAAGAATGAATGATGTGCGTGTGGCGCTTTAGGATCAAAATGCGTGTAATGCAAAATAGCGCAGTTTTCGTTAAGTGCCACAATATTGCCGTACGGCATTTCATTTTCACTTTGACGTGTAGCGATTAAGTAAGCTTGTTGAATATCAAACTCTGAGCCACCATTAAAGAAAGTGTCGCGCGCTGCTTTATGACCATCAACTGCAATACGGTTTGCTTGGCGTAAACATTCAAGCTCATATTGAGTTTTATACGCACGATGATAGTTAAAGTAATTAAGTACTGGCTCAGGGTTCATAATATTAAAACCGAGCGCTTGTGCAACTTCTAAGTACTCACCAATATAAGCATAATTTGCTTTATCGTACGGTAATAGCTTTTCAACTTGATCAGGCTTAAGTAACAGCTCAATATCAAAGTAGTCAGCCCAAAAATCACGCGGCTCATCAGGTACTTTATGCCAGAAATCAACAGGGCGATAAAATATTAACTTTGGCTTATCAGTCCCATTTATAACTATCCAACAATGTGGGTTATCGATTACAGGTAACCAAGCTTTAAAATGCGGGTTAACTTTAAACGGATAATACATGTCATCTAAAAATTGGCGCTTAGCTTGTCCTGAGTGGATCACTAAACCTTCTAATCCTTCACGCTCAACAATAGTTTGAGTACGCTGCTGCAGTGTTGCAATATGTTCGGCGTATAAAACGGCTAATTTATCCATAGTAAACCCATCTGTTAAATTTAACTTGCACTGAGTCTATCATAGACTCATATATCCCCAAACCACCAGCAGATGCACTAAAGCATCTGAGGGGATCTTTACCCACCCATTTTCATTTCTAAAATAGGCGCTAATATATTCCCCTCACGCCCCAAACGCGTGTGGTAAACCTGTCTATAAGCGAATACATTCTTAACATAGTCGCGTGTTTCTCGATACGGAATAAGCTCTACCCATAACTCCGCAGGCATCGCCTCTTTTGGTAACCAACGCTTTATGCGATGATACCCTGCATTATATGACGCTGTTGCAAGCACCTCGTTACCTTTATTTTTCTTTTTTAGATACTCTAAATACTCAGTACCTAAGCGAATATTGGTTTTGGGTTGATTTAAACGACTTCCTGACACTCTACTCTTATTTACATATTTAGCGGTACTAGGCAATAATTGCATTAACCCTCGAGCATTGGCATGCGAACGTGCGTCGGGCGCAAAGGAACTTTCTCGACGAGAAATCGCAATACTCCAGGTCACATCAATGTGGTTACGTTTACTGTAGCGCTCAAATAAATCTTGAAAGGCAAATGGAAAACGCAGCTCCACATAATCCCACGCTTTAATTTGCGCTAAGGTGTAAATAGTACTGTCGTACCAATCAAGTTCGGCAGCCAATTTTGACGCTGCCAATTTCTCTTCTTCACTTGATGTATTCGTTAAATAATTCCACTCTCGTCGTGCTGAAGTAAAGCGTTTTAACTCATACAACGCTTTTGCCCGTTTAAAACCTGGTGCATTAGCAACATTAAGCATCAACTTGTCACTCACTAGTAAAGGTTGATTATTCAACTGCACGGGTAATCCCAAGCGCGCAGCTGCTAAAAAGCCATAATAATCTCGCTCTTGCGCAACTCCCTGCCAAATTGTATTTGCTCTTTCCTTATCACCACGTTGTTCTAAACTATAGGCCAACCAATATTGCTGACCGAGGCTGAGATTTTCTTTACCAGTAAAAAACGCCACAATGCCCGACCAATCTTGAGTTTTGAGCATATTACCCAATTGCCATTGCATCAATTTACGGTCTTGGCGCTCTTTAGGTACTTTACTTAACCAAAAACGTGCTTCTTCATGGCCACTTGAAGCAAGCGCTAACGCAAATGTATAATAAACATCAGCTTTTTGCTCATCGGTGTAATCAAACATCGCGTCTAGTTTTTCCCACGCTTTAAGTGCTAAAGCCTTATCACGCCAAATTAGTCGCTTAATACCATAATGGGCTATTTCACCTTCTTTAACTGATTTGTGCTTATAACGATATAAACCCGCCGCAGAACTTGGATCACTGCGTACTTTACTGTACAGATCGGCCAAATATTGTTCTTTACGAGGCAGCAACGTCTTTAAATAAGGTAATAAGCTACGCGTACCACCTTGAGCAGACAAAGTTATACGTTGCCACACTAACTCTTCACTCATATAACCTTGCTTGCGCCATAGGCTAAATAATGAATCACACTCTTTGGGCTGTGACTTACCTACCACCCATAAATCGGTGACCTGATTAAAAATTGCTTTTTTTGGGGCACCCAAATCCAGCTGGTATTTTAGATAAGTACAAGTCAGCTCATTATTTCTAGTGGTACGGTAATTTTGTATATATGCAGCTTTACGATTATGCTTTTGTAAATGCTGTAACCATGCTTTACGTACTGGCCACTCCAATGGTGTGTGTTCGTAAATTGATAAATAATTTTCTATCTCAGATTGGCGCTCAATACTTGGGTTTCGTTGCCAATACATTTTTTCAACGTACGGCTTAAGTGGATGATCGAGCTGTATTGCCGCTTCCTTAAACTCTTGATAACTTCCATTTTTAGCTATTTTTTCAGCGCTTAAAAATGCCTTATGGGCAGAATCGGCTTGGGCAGAAAAAAAAGGAAAGAGTAATGCCGCTGCCGTAAAACCTAACAATTGTTTTTTCATGATGACCTTAAATATTCAAAGGTAAATAAAAGACAAACACTTCACCTACACCTTAGCATCAAACAAGCTATATTTTAACCAGTAGAAAGTCCGCTTAGTAAATTTTTCGTTGCATTTTTAATTTAAAGCAAGCACACTGATTGAAATGCAAACTCATCGTACCAGTCTTAGTTCACTAACTAGGGAGAATAATAATGTTATATAAAAGCGATTCCTTTGAAGTTGCTTTCATCAAGGATAATATCGCCGAGTTCAAATTTTGTGTTGCAGGTTCTGTAAACACCTTGTCTCAGCAAACCTTGAAAGATTGCGCTTACGCATTAAAAGAATTAGCCGCCAACAGCGACATCAAAGGCATGATTTTTACCAGTGATAAAGACCACTTTATTATTGGTGCCGATATTTTCGAATTTTTACCGACATTCACTAAGCCAGAAGCTGAATTAGTTGCCTGGATTAAAGATGCCACTGATGTTTTTGATGCGGTAGAAGATTTACCATTCCCAACTCTAAGCGCCATAAACGGCTTAGCACTTGGCGGTGGTTGTGAGTGGGTACTCGCTACCGATTATCGTGTTGCTAGTACAACCGCAAAAATTGGCCTGCCAGAAGTTAAACTTGGCATAATGCCAGGATTTGGTGGCACGGTGCGCTTACCGCGCATTGTTGGCGCCGATAACGCCATGCTTTGGATCACCGCCGGTTCTGAAAATCGTGCAGCTGACGCCCTCAAAGTAGGCGCTGTTGATGCGGTAGTTAGTGCTGACAAACTTTTAGAGTCAAGTATATCAACACTTGAATTAGCGATTGCTGGCAAGCTAGATTGGCAAGCAAAACGTAATGTAAAACTCCAACCGCTTAAATTAAACCGCGTTGAGCAAGGCATGAGCTTTGCAATGGCAGAAGGTATGGTAATGGGTAAAACCAAAGGCCACTATCCTGCTCCTATCATGGCGGTTCGTACTATTAAAGCAGCTGCTAACTGTGAACGCGCCGAAGCAATGGCAATTGAAAATGCCAACTTTGCTAAATTAGCTCGTACACCAGAAGCTGCTGCGCAAACAGGTATATTCTTAGCTGATCAATACATCAAAGGTAAAGCGCGCAAACAAGCTAAAGCCAGTGATGTAGCCATTAAACAAGCAGCTGTACTTGGTGCTGGTATTATGGGCGGTGGTATTGCTTACCAATCGGCTTATAAAGGCACGCCAATCATAATGAAAGACATCCAGCAGGATGCGCTTGATTTAGGTATGACCGAAGCATCTAAGTTTTTAGGCCAAAAGGTTCAACGTGGTCATATGACGATGGACAAAATGGTTGCGACGTTAGGTAAAATCAAACCAACTCTTAACGATAGCGATTTACAAAGCGCTAATATCGTAGTTGAAGCCGTTGTTGAAAACCCTAAAGTTAAACAAGCGGTGCTTGCAGGTCTTGAAAAAGATATGCCAGCAGGTACGATTCTAACCTCAAACACATCAACAATTCGTATTGATGAGTTAGCGACTGCCCTTGAAAAGCCTGAAAACTTCTGTGGTATGCACTTCTTTAACCCTGTGCCTAAAATGCCATTAGTAGAGATTATCCGCGGCGAGAAAACCTCGGAAAAAACCATTAATGCCGTCGTTGATTACGCCTTAAAACTAGGTAAATCTCCAATTGTTGTAAATGACTGCCCAGGTTTCTTTGTAAACCGCGTTTTATTCCCATACTTTGCAGGCTTTAGTAAATTAGTTGTCGAAGGCGCTAACTTTGCCAAAGTAGATAAAGTAATGGAAAACGTGTTTGGTTGGCCAATGGGCCCGGCATACTTACTTGATGTTGTAGGTATTGATACTGCATATCATTGTACAGGTGTTATGGCTGATGGTTTCCCTGAGCGCATGTCACGAGCAGAAAAAGATCCAGTTTCAGTATTCGCTAACGAAAAACGTTTTGGTCAAAAGAACAAAGCGGGTTTCTACCAATATGCGCCAGATCGTCGTGGCCGCTTGAAAAAAGCCCAAGATCCACAATCAGTTGAGCTACTGAGTTCAATCACTGATGCACCAAAAGAGTTTGATAAACAAGAAATTATCGATCGCTGTATGGTGCCAATGATCAACGAAGTGCTACTTTGTTTACAAGAAAACATTGTTGCTTCTCCACAAGAAGCTGACATGGCACTTATTTACGGCATCGGTTTCCCTCCATTTAGAGGCGGTGCGTTCCGTTACTTAGATCAAACTGGGCTAGCTAACTTTGTTGCAACCGCAGACAAATACGCTCACCTAGGTGCGATTTACCAAGTATCTGAGCAAACTCGCAAATGGGCTGAAGAAGGCCGTATTTTCTATAAGGTGGAAGGATAAGACCATGAATACTCCAGTAATTGTAGATTGTATTCGCACGCCAATGGGCCGTTCTAAAAACGGTGTATTTAAACACAAGCGTGCCGAAGATTTAAGTGCTCACCTAATGAAGGGTTTACTTGATCGCAACCCAGCCGTTGATCCAGCATCGATTGACGATATCTATTGGGGTTGCGTACAACAAACTTTAGAGCAAGGTTTTAACGTTGCACGTAATGCATCATTGCTTGCAGGCATTCCGCATTCTGTTCCTGCAACAACGGTGAATCGTTTATGTGGTTCATCAATGCAGGCATTACATGACGCTGCTCGCGCAATTATGACTGGCGCGGGTGACACCTACCTAATTGGTGGTGTTGAGCACATGGGTCACGTACCAATGACTCACGGTAATGATTTCCATCCAGGTCTTGCAACTTCAATCGCGCAAGCATCTGGTTCAATGGGTTTAACAGCAGAATACCTAGCAACAATTCACGGCATTAGCCGTGAGCAGCAAGACCAATTTGCATATCGTTCGCATCAGCGTGCTCATGCAGCAACTGTTGAAGGTCGTTTCCGTCGCGAAATCCTCGCAATGGAAGGTCATGATGATAATGGCTCACTGATTTTAGTTGAAGATGATGAAGTAATTCGCCCAGAAACAACAGTAGAAGGCTTATCACAGCTTCGCCCTGTGTTTAATCCTGCATCGGGCTCAGTAACTGCCGGTACGTCTTCAGCTCTTTCTGATGGTGCATCTGCGATGTTAGTAATGAGCGAAGAAAAAGCGAAAGCTCTTGGCCTGCCAATTCGTGCACGCGTAAAAGCGATGGCGGTTGCGGGTTGCGATCCATCAATTATGGGTTACGGCCCAGTACCAGCGAGTAAAAAAGCACTTGCACAAGCTGGTATCACTATTGATGACATCGACGTAGCTGAACTTAACGAAGCATTTGCCGCGCAATCACTACCGGTATTAAAAGACTTAGGTCTTGCTGATGTAGTTGATGAAAAAGTGAACCTAAACGGCGGTGCTATCGCTCTTGGTCACCCTCTGGGTTGTTCAGGCTCGCGTATTAGCACATCGCTTATTCACTTAATGGAAGATAAAAACGCAAGATACGGTTTAGCGACCATGTGTATTGGTTTAGGCCAAGGCATCGCGACTATATTTGAACGTGTTCAAGACTAATTAGTTTGAACACGTAAACCATCTCTTGGTGATTAAAAGCCGTACTGATTAATTCAGTACGGCTTTTTTATGATTCGTTTCCCAGATTGGCCTTGATATGTATCATTGAAGTGGCTTTATTTATCGCGCTCAGGTCGTTAAACTAGCAGCCTTAAATTAACCATTAAATGCGACCGCATACGCTAAGGTAAATCAACCATGAGTTTTGATAACCCCGATCACCAATTAGACGCCATCGGCCTACGCTGCCCAGAGCCTGTCATGATGATCAGAAGCGCGGTACGCAAAATGGAAAATGGCGAAACCTTATTAATCACCGCAGACGACCCCTCCACTACCCGCGACATCCCCAGCTTCTGCATGTTTATGGATCACACCCTAATAGCCAAAGAAGTCGATGCCGTACCGTATAGGTATTTGGTGAAGAAAGGGTTATAGGTTGGGTTGAGTGAAACGAAACCCAACAAAAAATTATTCTGCGTCTATACTGATATTTACAGCATCAATTCCCCAATCAACAGCTAATGCCCCTGAATTTACATATTTATGAAAGCTAGAGTATGGCCAATCAACAGCTCTGGTTACATATTTATGTTTCACAGGATTATAATGAATGTAGTTAATATGGTTTTGCAGATCATTATCGTCTCTAATTTTATGCTCCCAGTAACGACGTTGCCATATGCCACGCTCAGATTTAGCAATTCGGCTTGTGCTGCGAAACTCATCTATCGGCAGCGACCTTGAAAAATAGCTTTTAATTAATCGCCACCGCAAAGCATAGTCTCTATCATTTACAGGAAGTTGCCATAGTGCATGTAGGTGATCGGGCATGATAACAATTGCAATTGTTTTTACTGGATACCTTTTAATAACTTTTGAATAAGCACTACGCAATGAGTCAATATTTTGTGTTAGGTATTCTTTATTTCTGTTTTCTAGAGTCAATGTGAAAAAATAACAAGCCCCAGAGTCTAAAACCCGCCTATATTGCATCTATATTCATCCATGAACAATTTTAATTTTTTAACTATAGAACACAAAGTATATTAGGTACATGTAGGTTGGGTTGAGTCTTGCGAAACCCAACAATATACAAATTCTCCCAACGGTTCATACAAGAACCTTTTCTACAATTACCTCGCTAGGAATTGATCCCCCATTAATTTCTCTTATTGATACTTCCTTTTCGTCTGGATAAAACTCATTCTCTAGCTTTTTCATTATTATGTTGTATTTTTCAAATAGCTCGGAATCCAAAACATACACATACCCTTCACAATTATTAAATTTTGCGAATTTCTTAGCTATTTTAAAGCTTGTAGTGGTCGAAACCCAAGAAGACTCATATATGGCTGAATCATACTGATGATAAATACATGAGTTATTATCACTAAATCCAGACTCAAAACCGGCTCCAGACTGTCCAGCTAGCTCTCCTGCACTCAGTACTGCATCAATTTTATTACTCTTAGGTATAATATTTCCTTTATCTATTTTGTCTAATCCTATATTAACCCCGCGGTATAACTTCATGGTCTTCTTTAAACTTATTTCTATTAATAGTTATATAAGCCTTATAATGTGGATAAGCTATGCCATGTTGGGTTTCGTTTCACTCTACCCAACCTACTTCTGACAGCTATTTTTTAGTTATCGTCACTTTCGGTTGATCATAGTTACTATAATCAATGCTGACGATGTAGCTGCCCTTTATTGCTGGTGTGAAACTTAAGTAGTTATAGGTAGTATCGCAATCGGCTAAAACGCTTTGCCCTAACGTCAGAGATTGACCGGTTGGATCTTGTTCACTGAATCCGCAATTATAACCTGCGCTCCAATCCATATCGGCAATTTTAAATTCGTACACTTTACCTGGCGTTGAGAATTTCACGTTCGCTTGATAAAGCGCAGGCGCGACTTGAGTAAATGCATATTGCGTTTCTGCGTCCCATAAATTGAAGTCACCCCGTAAGTACATAGTACGGTCAAGCTCTTTACTTGGTAGTACATCGCTAATATCAGGCATTTGTATTTGGCTTGAGCATGCGGTTAATAAGCTTGCGAGCGCAAGCGTAATAATTCGTTTCATTAGTTAACCTCTTATACAAAAAAGCCAGCATAGCTGCTGGCTTTTTAATCTACGCTTAATTTACTTCTGCAGGACAGAAATATCAGCAATATCTAAAAATAGACCGCTAAGTTGACTTAGTAATGCTAAACGATTTTGCTTAACGGCTTCATCGTCTGCCATTACCATTACGTTATCAAAGAAGTTATCAACACTTTCACGGATACCCGCAAGTTGTGCTAATGCTTCTTGATAATCGCCCGCAGCATAAAGCGGAGCAAGGTCAGTGGCAAATTTTGCGACTTGTGCTGCAAGAGCTTTTTCAGCGTCGTCGCTTAATAAACTCTCATCAACAGTGCCTTGTGCTGTAATGTTATTCTTAGCAAGAATATTACTTACACGTTTATTTGCTGCTGCAAGCGCTTCTGCCGCGTCTAACGTACGGAAGTGGCTTACGGCTTTAACACGACGGTCAAAATCAACTGGTTTAGTTGGACGGCGTACTAACACAGCTTGAATAACATCAACTTCAATGCCTTCGTCTTGATACCAAGCGCGGAAGCGCCCTAGCATAAATTCAAATACATCGTTTGATACATTTGCGTTTGTTAGCTTTTCGCCAAACAAACTTTGCGACTTAGCAACCAGATCAAGAATGTCTAATGACAACTCTTTCTCAACCATAATACGTAGTGCACCAATAGCAGCACGACGAAGAGCAAATGGGTCTTTATCGCCTTTTGGCGCTTGGCCAATACCAAATATACCCACCAGCGTGTCAAACTTATCTGCAATCGCAACAGCGCAACTGATCAAGTTTGTTGGTAAGCTATCGCCGGCAAAGCGTGGCATGTACTGCTCGTTTTGTGCCATGGCTACATCTTCAGCTTCACCGTCATGACGTGCATAGTGCATCCCCATAACACCTTGAACGTCAGTAAACTCCATGACCATTTCAGTCATTAGGTCAGTTTTACTTAACAAACCAGCGCGCTCTGCAAGGGCTTTATCTGCACCAAGTTGTTCAGCGATATAACCGGCAAGTTGTGCAATACGCTCAGACTTGTCTTTAAGCGTGCCCAATTGCTTTTGGAACAATACGCTATCAAGTGATTCTAGGCGGCTTTCAAGTGTTTTCTTTTTATCTGTTTCAAAAAAGAACTGCGCATCAGCCAAACGTGGGCGCACTACTTTTTCATTACCAGAAATTACAACGGTTGGGTTTTTACTTTCAATGTTTGACACAAACAAAAACTTGTTAAGTAATTTGCCATCTTGATCTAGTAACGGGAAATATTTTTGATCGTCTTTCATGGTGTAGATCAGCGCTTCGGCTGGTACATCTAAAAATGCTTCTTCAAATGTTGCGGTCAAGGTAACTGGCCATTCAACAAGTGAAGTAACTTCTTCAAGTAAATCTTCATCCATTGCAACAACGGCATTAACTGCTTTTGCTGCCGCTTCAATTTGGCTACGTATTTGCGCTTTACGCTCCTCGTAATCAGCAACAACATGTGCAGACTTAAGCACCTCAAAAACATCATCAGCATGGTTAATGCTAATTTTTTCTGGGTGATGAAAACGATGGCCTTGTAGTTGGTTGCTAATTACTTTACCAAGCACTTCGCCTTCGATTAATTGATCACCAAACAAAATAGTTGCAGTATGAACCGGACGAATAAATTGAGTTTTATTCGAGCCCCAGCGCATTGGTTTCGGTATAGGTAATTTAGCCAATGCTTTATTTACTACATCATTCATTAACGCAGTAGTGTCTTTACCTGCAACTTTGGCAATATGTAGTAACCATGCGCCTTTATCGGTTTCAAGTGTTTGTGCTTCACTTACTTCGATACCACAACCACGAGCCCAACCCATTGCCGCTTTAGTTGGGTTACCTTCTGCATCAAATGCAGCTTTAGTTGCAGGGCCGCGTTTTTCAACTTCTTTGTCTTGTTGCTTAGCTTCTAATGCTGTTACTTGTAAACCTAAACGACGAGGCGATGCATACCAACTAACACCTTGGTGAGTAAGCTCTAAGCTCGCAAGTTCAGCGGTTAAGTTTACAGAAAATGCTTCTGCAAGTTTACGCAGTGATTTTGGTGGCAACTCTTCAGTGCCAATTTCGACTAATAAATTTTGTGCTGACATGCTCATGCTACTTATCCTTACACAGCGGGAAACCAAGCGCTTCGCGTGCATCATAATAACTTTGTGCACATGCTTTAGATAACGCTCGAACGCGTAAAATATAACGTTGGCGCTCTGTCACTGAAATTGCATGACGTGCATCAAGCAAGTTAAATGCATGCGATGCTTTCATTACCTGCTCATACGCTGGTAATGGTAAGCCAGCTTCAATTAGCTTTTGGCTTTGCGCTTCACATTTATCAAACTGTGCAAACTGATCTTCAACGTTAGCATGTTCAAAATTATACTTTGATTGCTCAACTTCGTTTTGGTGAAAAACATCGCCATAGGTAACACGACCCATTGGACCATCAGCCCAAACAAGATCGTAAATACTGTCAACGCCTTGAATGTACATTGCTAGGCGCTCAAGTCCGTAGGTGATTTCACCCGTTACAGGAGAGCACTCTAAGCCACCCACTTGTTGAAAGTAAGTAAACTGTGTTACTTCCATGCCGTTTAACCAAATCTCCCAACCAAGACCCCATGCACCTAATGTAGGTGACTCCCAGTTGTCTTCTACAAAGCGAACTTCGTCAGTAAGTGTATCAATGCCTACAGCGGCTAAAGAGCCTAAATAAAGCTCTTGAATATTCTCTGGTGATGGTTTTAATACCACTTGGAATTGATAGTAATGCTGTAAGCGATTTGGATTTTCACCATAACGGCCATCGGTAGGACGGCGACATGGTTGTACATACGCGCTCGACATTGGCTCTGGACCAATAGATTTTAAGAATGTTTGCGGGTGAAATGTCCCTGCGCCTACTTCCATATCGAGTGGCTGAATAATGACACAGCCTTGCTGTGCCCAGTAATCCTGTAAAGCCAGGATCAAACCTTGAAAGGTTTTAACGTCATATTTTTGCATATTTGGCTTTTAGTATCTGCTGTGATGTAGCGTGAAAATTACACTCAGTATACCTTGTGCGAAGTCAGGTTTTAAGCAGTTTGTGCAATTGCAGTCAATAAAAAAGGAGCCCTTGGGCTCCTTTTTTGATTCTCAAAGAGAATTAAACATCGAGGTTAACTACGCGTAATGCGTTCGTTTCGATAAACTCACGGCGCGGTTCAACTTGGTCACCCATTAACGTAGCGAATAATTGGTCTGCACCAACGGCATCTTCAATGGTTACTTGCAGCATACGACGAGCTGAAGGATCCATGGTAGTTTCCCATAGCTGACTTGGATTCATTTCACCCAGTCCTTTATAGCGTTGGATGTATAAACCACGCTTAGACTCAGTGATTAACCACTCTAATGCATCTACAAAGTTATCTACGGCTAGGGTCTTCTCACCACGTTGAATATAAGCACCTTCACTTAGGATATTGGCAATGTTAGTGCCCGTCACTGCGATGCGCTTATAATCACGTGAAGAGATAAAGTCATGGCTTAGTACATGTGCTTTATCAACACCATGTTGGCGAATATTGATCACTGGGTAATACAAGTTACGCTCAGTATCGTGCTCAGTTGCAGCAGCAAAGATTGTCGCATCTTCATCACGCTCAACTAAATCGGCAACAAGGGTATTAGTCCATGCAATGACTTTGGCTTCGTCAGACAAATCAGCTTCGTTTAGTTCTGTTTGATAAATTAAACGTTCCATCACTGTGTTCGGGTATTTACGCTTTAAGCGCTCAATAACTTTTACAGTATTTTGGTAATCATGAACAATCGATTCTAAAGCCTCACCTTCAAGTGCCGATGCATCTGCGCTGGTATACAGTGCAGCACCATTTAATGCTAATGAAGTTAGGTATTCGACAAGCGCTGGATCATCTTTAATATAACGCTCTTGTTTACCTTTTTTCACTTTATAAAGTGGTGGTTGTGCAATATAAATATAACCGCGTTCTACGATTTCTGGCATTTGACGATAGAAGAAGGTCAATAGTAGCGTACGAATGTGCGAACCATCGACGTCAGCATCGGTCATGATAATAATACGATGATAGCGTAACTTTTCAGGGTTATACTCATCACGGCCAATACCACAACCAAGTGCAGTGATAAGGGTTGCTACTTCTTGTGAAGAAAGCATCTTATCAAAACGCGCTTTTTCTACGTTTAGTATTTTACCTTTAAGCGGAAGAATCGCTTGATTCTTACGGTTACGACCCTGCTTGGCTGATCCGCCAGCAGAGTCCCCTTCCACTATATATAGTTCAGACTGTGCTGGATCTTTTTCTTGGCAATCTGCTAACTTACCTGGTAAACCAGCTAAATCCATAGCGCCTTTGCGACGAGTCATTTCACGGGCTTTACGCGCAGCTTCACGGGCACGCGAAGCATCAATGATCTTACCA
This sequence comes from Pseudoalteromonas sp. NEC-BIFX-2020_002, assembly GCF_013002825.1. NCBI lineage: Bacteria > Pseudomonadati > Pseudomonadota > Gammaproteobacteria > Alteromonadales > Pseudoalteromonadaceae > Pseudoalteromonas > Pseudoalteromonas sp. NEC-BIFX-2020_002. The sequence goes on along the minus strand of NZ_JABEPJ010000023.1, from coordinate 28,689 downwards.
ACAACTATCTTCGCATCCACTGGATTCTCTAGTAAGAATTCAGTGAATTTTTCAGCCATTGCTTGTTCTACCGCGGATTTAACTTCGCTCGAAACTAGCTTATCTTTCGTTTGTGATGAGAACTTAGGATCAGGAACTTTAACGCTTACAACTGCAGTCAAGCCTTCACGGGCATCATCACCGGTGGCATTACTGGTTGTTTTAGCTTTTTTGTTAAAGCCTTCTTTTTCCATATAGTTGTTAAGTGTACGTGTTAGCGCAGATCTGAAACCGGCTAAATGAGTACCACCATCACGTTGTGGAATGTTATTTGTAAAACAGTAAATGTTTTCTTGGTAAGCATCATTCCACTGCATTGACACTTCAACGCTAATTCCATCTTCTTCACGTTCGTGAGTAAAGTGGAATACACCTTTATGGATAGGTGTTTTGTTACGATTTAAGTATTCTACAAACGCTTGAATACCCCCTTCATATTTGAAGTGGTCGCTTTTATTCTCTTCGCGTTCATCATTTAAAATAATACTCACACCTGAATTCAGGAATGATAATTCGCGTAAACGCTTAGCTAGAATATCGTAATGAAAATCTAAGTTAGTAAATGTTTCAGCACTTGGCCAAAAACGCAGTTCAGTACCTGTTGTTTCTGAATCGCCAATTACAGCTAATGGCGCGTCAGGAACACCCATTGTATAAAACTGCTCATGCAATTTGCCTTCACGGCGAACTGTTAACTTTAATTTTTCTGAAAGCGCATTAACTACTGAAACACCAACACCGTGCAAGCCACCTGATACTTTATATGAGTTATCATCAAACTTACCACCAGCATGCAGTACTGTCATAATTACTTCAGCAGCTGATACACCTTCTTCTTCATGAATAGACGTTGGAATACCACGGCCGTTATCTCGAACAGAGACTGAACCATCTAAATGAATTGTCACATAGATGTCATCACAATGACCTGCTAAGGCTTCATCGATAGAGTTATCAACGACCTCAAACACCATGTGGTGTAAGCCTGTGCCATCATCGGTGTCCCCTATATACATTCCAGGACGCTTTCTTACTGCGTCTAATCCTTTTAGTACTTTAATACTCGACGAATCGTAATTCTCAGACATGGTTAATCCCACTTATCTTGTTATTAGGTTGCCATGTTTCACGTGGAACATTTGTAGTTCTCGTTGCATGGGTTCCACCACAGCAGAAATACTTTCGGATTCAATAGCAGAGATAAATATTTGAGAGCGACAGTGCGACAGTAATTGGCCGACCTTCTCTTTCGTATCTTCCCCTAACTCCGAAGGTAAATCATCTATTAGCAATATTGATTGCTTTTCTGTCTCTGACTCAATCAAACTATTTTGCGTTACTTTTAACGCATAAAGCAATAGTTTGAGTTGACCGCGTGAGAATGTATTCTCAACACTGTTGCCAGCGACACTAAAACTAAAATCAGCTTTATGTGGCCCTTTGTTTGTAAAGCCTTGGCGACTATCGCGCTCAAAACTTTGCTCAAGAGCATCGGCTAGAGATTCACTCTCTTTCCATCCAGCATAAAAGCTTATTTCTAAATCGCGTATAAGCGTTAATTCTGCACACATTTTACCAAAAAACTGCTGCTTAAACCTACTTATATACGCAATTCGTAAATTATTTATTTGTTCTGCCAGTCTAACAAATTCTTTATCCCAAAACTTGATTTGGTCAAAATAATTCTTAGGCTTACTTTTCAGTAGTGCATTACGTTGTTTCAATACTTTATTGAACGATTGCCAGAGATAAAAAAAGTCTTGTTCCACGTGGAACAATCCTAAATCTAAAAACTTTCTCCGTTCTTTAGGTCCGCCAAAAAACAGTGAATAGCTTTCAGGAGTAATTACCTGCACAGGCATTAACTGAGCAAGTTCAGACACTCGACGGCTAGATTTACCCTGTATTTTTAATTCTGTTTCACCACTGAGTGTTTTACTAATACCAATTGGTATCGATAAATTGTAAAGAGACTTACGGCCATGAATGGTAAATTTTTCTTGATGGTGAGTAATGATACTTCGGTGTTTAGGCGTGCGAAATGATTTGCCATGAGAAAGGAAATATATCGCCTCTAAAAGGCTCGTTTTACCACTACCGTTTTCACCATATATAACATTTATTCCATCAATTGGCTCTAATGTGAGAGCCTCAATATTACGAAAATGACTGAGGCTCAAATGACTTAAACTCATAAGTGACTATAAGCGCATAGGCATAACAACGTACATGGCTTCTTCATCACCCGCACCTTCGATCAATGCACTACTATTCGAATCGGCAAGCGTAAATAATACATCTTCTGTTTTAAGTGTATTCAATACATCAAGTACATAGGAAACGTTAAAGCCTATTTCTAAATCATCACCTTGATACCCAACTTCAACAATTTCTTCTGCTTGCTCTTGCTCTGGGTTATTGGCTGTAATTTTTAATAGCCCATTCGATAAGTTTAAACGTACGCCTCTAAACTTTTCGTTCGACAATATTGATACTCGTTGAAACGCACTGCGTAACCACTCGCGGTTTGCAGTAATCACTTTATCTCCGCCACGAGGTAAAACACGACGGTAATCAGGAAAGCGTCCATCAACTAATTTACTGGTAAAAGTAAATTCAGTGTCAATAATACGAATGTGGTTAGCACCAAACTGAATTGTTACTAACTCATCATCAGCAACCATCAATCGCATAATTTCTTGCACGCCTTTACGCGGAATAATTAACTGGCGCTGAGTATTTAATGACTGCGGCAACTGCTTTTGTGCGATTGCTAAACGGTGACCATCTGTTGCGACTGTTTTAATGTCTGCATTATCTACTTCAAACGACATGCCATTTAAGTAATAACGTACATCTTGGTTTGCCATTGAGAAATGGGTGCTTTCAAGTAATTTTCGCAGCTCAAGTCGGGTTAGCTGAAACTCAACCTCGCCGTCCCACTGCTCTAAATTAGGGAAGTCTTCAGCAGCAAGCGTTGTTAATGAAAAACGACTTTTACCACTGGTCAGTAGTAACTGATGATCTTGACTTGCTAATGTCAGCTCTGAACCGTCTGGCAAGCTTTTACAAATATCGAGTAATTTTTTAGCTGGCAAAGTCAATTTTGTATCATCAACATCGTCGCCAACAAACACGTTTGCGACGAGCTCAATTTCTAGGTCTGTACCTGTCATTGAAAGCAGACCATCTTCAACCTCTAACAAAACGTTAGATAGAATCGGCAAAGTATGTTTGCGCTCGATTGCACCCGATACTTGCACTAAAGGTTTTAAGAATTGATCTCTTGATATGGTTATTTGCATAATAAAGTCAGCCTTAAGATGACAATGTTCTTATTAGGTTTTGATAATCTTCTTTCACTTCGTGGCTTTCGTCACGTAGTGATTTAATTTTACGACATGCATGTAACACAGTCGTGTGATCACGCCCGCCAAATGCATCGCCAATCTCCGGTAAGCTGTGATTAGTCAACTCTTTAGACAATGCCATTGCTACTTGGCGGGGCCTCGCTATAGAACGACTACGGCGCTTTGACAGAAGATCGGAAATTCGAATACGGTAATACTCAGCAACTGTGCGTTGAATATTATCTATTGTTACTAGCTTGTCCTGCAAGGCGAGTAAATCACGTAATGCTTCTTTTACAAAATCGATAGAAATTGGACGACCAGTAAAGTTTGCATTGGCAATAACACGGTTAAGTGCCCCTTCTAATTCACGTACATTTGAACGTAATTTTTTTGCGATAAAAAAGGCAACTTCATGCGGTAAATTAATTTTACTCTGCTGCGCTTTTTTCATCAAAATTGCAACTCGCGTCTCAAGCTCTGGCGGCTCTATTGCGATAGTTAAACCCCAACCAAAACGCGATTTAAGGCGATCTTCAACCCCTTCAATCTCTTTTGGATAACGATCAGAGGTTAAAATAATTTGTTGATTACCTTCAAGTAACGCATTGAAAGTATGGAAAAATTCTTCCTGTGAACGCTCTTTATTAGCAAAAAACTGAATATCATCGATCATTAAAGCATCAACGCTACGATAATAACGTTTAAATTCTTCGATAGCGTTATTTTGCAGTGCTTTAACCATATCTTGCACAAAACGTTCTGAGTGCATGTAAACAATTTTTGCATCTGGCTTATTTGCCAAAATACCATTACCAACCGCATGTAATAAATGTGTTTTACCTAAGCCAGTGCCACCGTATATAAATACAGGGTTAAAAGCAGCGCCTGGATTATCGGCTACTTGCGTTGCCGCAGCTTTAGCTAACTGATTAGATTTACCTTCTACAAAGCTGTCAAAAGTATAGTTTTCTTTAATATTCGATTTATAAGCAGATTTAGGCGCAGGCTCTACAACAGCTTTAGCTTCTTTAGGTTGCTGACGACTTGCTGGTTGCGAAAAAGTAACCGATGAATTATCAACTACAGGTGCAGTCGCTGCCTGAGTATTCAAAATTGGTTTACTGCCTACATCAAAACGTAACTCTGGTGCTTCGTCTTTACAGATTTCTACAAGTAGTTCATTAATCCGGTTTAAATATTTTTCTCTCACCCAATCAAGAACAAAACGATTAGGCGCATAAATCGTCAGGGTATCTTCGGTACTTTCTGCTTGAAGTGGTCTTACCCACATACTGAACTGCTGCGAAGGCAGTTCATCTTGCAATACATATAAACAACTTTGCCAAACCGACAGATACACAGTTAAACTCCCAAAGATTCAGTTTCATTCCCGGTCATCAATAATGATGGAAAATTAAACATTTACGACTACAAATTAGGCATTTATTTCACCCAAGACCGAGTATTATGAAGGGACTTTATCCACAAGTACAAGATTGATTTCTTTTAAAAAGATGATCTCTGCACAAAAAACATTTAAAACACTGATTTTAAATGAATATTATTTTCCCAACCAAAGGATGATCATAACAAAAAACACGTTAGATCGCGATTAAAACCTACGATCTATTTTAGTTACCCCAAGCTTTTATGCACTTTTTATACAGTGGCTGTGGAAAACTTCTTTATTATAAGGATCCTAATAGATCCCCAGCTTAGATCTATTATACCTTTATACTATTAATGTAATTATGATTGACTTTATGGGCCTTCATCTATAATATCTCGCGCTCGCAATGGCACCTGTGCCAGGATCGCGACCTGCATAGGATGTTTTAACCTTTAACCGATCGGATGGAATTGTTATGAAGAGAACTTTTCAACCTAGCGTTTTAAAACGCAAACGTGCACACGGTTTCCGTGCTCGCATGGCAACTGTAAATGGCCGTAAAGTATTAGCTCGTCGCCGCGCTAAAGGCCGTAAAGTTCTTTCTGCTTAATATATAAGTGGAAGACTTTAACTTTGGCAGGGAGTTACGTCTGTTAACTCCCTCGCATTACTCTCGCATCTTTAATGAACCCGCTCGGGCCGCAACTCCTTTTTTTACCTTATTAGCAAAACCCAATGACCAAGCAAAACCTCGCTTAGGACTCACTGTCGCTAAAAAACGGGTTAAAAAAGCTTGCCAACGAAACCGTATTAAACGTCTTGCTCGCGAAAGTTTTCGTTTAAACCAACACACTATTGATAATATCGATATTGTTTTGATGGTTAAAAGTGGTATTGATGAACAGTCAAATGAAGAGCTAACTAAACAACTCGGTAAGTTATGGCGTAAAATTAATGAACGCTGTAAACCTGATGCGCCTAAACCACCACCCTTTAAAAAACGCCCTAACAAATCGGCTAAATCCAATAAACAAAGCCAATAGCAATAGAATTATAGGGTTAATTAAGGTATCTTTAGCTCACCTTTTAATCATGCATTTAAAATTCCATTTAGGGTGTTTAAATTCATGGTATCCACCCACTAAATATTACGCAGAGGCATGAACATCATGAGGTTAATCAAACCACTTGTTGCTTTTCCAAAGCGCTGTTTAGTGTTATTAATTCGGGGTTATCAAAAGTGGATTAGTCCGCTATTAGGTCCGCATTGTCGCTTTAATCCAACCTGCTCCACTTATGCTATTCAAGCAATTAATTTGCATGGATTAATAAAAGGGGGTTGGTTAGCGATTAAACGCATATTAAAATGCCATCCTTTACATTCAGGCGGGGATGATCCCGTGCCTGAAAAAATAACCCATATTAACCACCAACACGAGAAATAAGAGCTGTTATGGAATCGCAACGCACGTTTTTATTCATCGGCTTGATGCTTGTATCATTTTTATTATTCCAAGAATGGAATAGTGATTACAATGCACCAAAAGTCGATCCTAGTGCCAACACACAAACACTAAAATCTAATTCGCTTAATTCTGATGATTATATTCCATCATCAGCAGATGGTGAGTTACCAACTGCAGCAACACACGCGAAACGTTCAGTAATTGAAATTAAAACTGATGTATTCATCGTTAAAATTGACACCCGTGGTGGTGACATTGTTGAATCAGACTTACTCCAATATGAAGAAGTAAAAGGTGAAGAAACACCATTTATGCTTTTAGGTGAGTTTGATGGCAACCAATACTTCTCGCAAAGTGGTTTAGCAGGTTTAAATGGCCCAGATGCTTCAACAGAAGGTCGACCTGTTTATAGCACCGAACAAAAAAGCTTCACGATGAATGGTGATGAACTTCGCGTTCCTTTAACATTTACTGATAGCAACGGTGTGACGTTTACTAAAACCTATGTATTCAAAAAAGGCCAATATGATGTTGCCCTTGAGTACACTGTTAACAACGTAACTAACTCACCTATTCAAGTACAACTTTACACACAAGTAGAACGTACAATACAAGAAAAAGGCAGTTTAGTAGATCAAAACTACCTTGGTGCCGCTTATGGTAGTGCCGATGAACCATATGAAAAATACAGCTTTTCAGATATGGCAGATAAAAACCTCAGCATTAATACGACTGGTGGTTACATTGCCTTTATTCAGCATTACTTTGTAAGTGCCTGGGTACCTGCACAAGACCAACAAAATACCCTTTACAGTGCAATAAAAAATGGCACTGCTGCTATTATTGGTACTAAAGCAGAACCCGTTAATATTCAAGCTGGTACGCAAGCTACAATTAGTGCTACTTATTATATGGGCCCGAAAGAGTCTGATAAATTAGAAGCACTTCACCCAGATTTAGACTTAACAGTCGATTACGGTTGGTTATGGTTTATCTCACAGCCTTTATTCGAACTACTTAAATTTTTATACTCGGGTGAAGGTTCGTTCTTTGGATTATTTGATATCAGCATTGGTGGTTTAGGTAACTGGGGTCTGGCTATTATCGCCATTACCATTATTGTTAAATCATTAATGTATCCACTAACTAAAGCGCAATACACGTCAATGGCGAAGATGCGTGCCCTTCAGCCTAAAATGGCTGCGCTTAAAGAAAAATATGGTGACGACCGTCAAAAGTTCGGCCAAGCAACCATGGAAATGTACAAAAAAGAAAAAGTAAACCCAATGGGTGGCTGTTTCCCTATTTTGCTACAAATGCCAATCTTCTTAGCGTTGTTTTATGTATTTTTAGAATCTACAGAACTTCGCCATGCTGAGTTTTTCTTATGGTTAACTGACTTATCAGCGAAAGACCCATACTACGTATTACCAATCTTGTTTGGTGCGAGTATGTTTATAACGCAGAAGCTACAACCAATGACGGTTACCGATCCAATGCAACAAAAGATGATGACCTTTATGCCGGTTATCTTCTCAGTGTTCTTCCTTTGGTTCCCATCAGGTCTAGTACTTTACTGGTTAGTATCAAACCTTATCTCTATCGCACAAATGCTCTATATTTATCGCGGTATGGAAAAACAAGGAATAAAAGTAAGGGGCTAATTGCTCGTTTACTTAGATAAAGGCGACTTAGGTCGCCTTTTTTATTGCCTGCTTATCTCTTTAACTATTCTAGCGAGTTAAAAAAGGTGCAAACAGCGCTAGAAAACATTCATTTAGGGCGTGCTAAAGCAGGAGCAAAAAGTAAATCAGGTACTGTGCGAACACTAAAACTGACACTGGTCACAATCACAGAAGCTACAACCAATACTGTAGCAGCACCACCGGCAACGCCTAACCATTTAGTCAATGTAACTTTGCGCTTAACTCTAAGCCAGCTCATATACATGCCAGTGGCACTAATAAAGCTCATAGCCAAACCAAAAATAGTCCAAATTAATTTTGTGCCAATTCCTGCAAAATTACCAAAGTGAAGAGGATCGGCCGTATCTTTAATACGCGCAATGATTGGTAGGTTTTCTCCTTTTTGAATCCCGAGTACAACTCCTGTTGTTGGATGTAAATAAACTCGATTAGCACGGAGCCTAAGTAATATATCATTGTTATACCCTCTAACTTCTACAGCTTGATTTGCCTTTTTCCCGTAGCGAATATAACGAATATCCAAACTTGAAAAAGCTTGCAGCGCTTTGTGCGTTAAGGTAGCTACGTGTAATGGGGCACTTGACTCTTGAACAGGCACTTTTCGCAAATTACGCAATGCGCTGGGTTCGGCTACATAATGATCAATTCTAGCCGTTTGCAAGCCATGTTCAATCAAGTACCATGTGCCTGTTATCGACATTACAGCGATAAACCACAAACTCCATAGCCCGAGTAACTTATGCCAATCAGCCCAACTGCTGCGCTTGGTTTTTAATAGCTGACTTGGCTTTTTAAAGAACCCAAGCCACCACTGACGGTAAACATAAAAGCTAGATATAAATAAAACCAACAATAGCAAACTTAAAGAGGTGACAATTAACTTACCGATCCAGCCTAATGAAAGGTTCATGTGCCAATTGCGCAAAAAACGCGATACACGTGCCCATTTCCCCTCTCCTAACCACGCACCTGTCGCACCATCAAGGTAAACAAATAAAAATTCATCATGATATTTTAAAGCAACTTCAGTAGCTAAATAATCTTGCTTATGTCTGTGAATATAGAGAATTTGCGCACTGGGGTATGTCTTATTTAATGTGTGCTCAATAGCTATATAATTGGTTTCACCCGAATTGCTAATTGCCCGAAATTTTTTATCACTTAAGTACTCTATCTCATGACTTAACGTTGCTAATGTTCCTGAAAAACAAATAACAAAAAGCAGAACCCCTACAAAGAGTCCTGCCCAGGAGTGTAAATTAAACCAACTTTTTGCTTTCACACAGCACGATTAAAAGTTGTATTTAGCGCTCAAATAAATACGACGTGGCTCACCAGGAAAATGCCCTGTACGTTCAATAAACCCACTTGACGCATATTCTTTATCAAACAGGTTTTTAACTGATAATTGCCATTGCCAATTATCTATGGTGGTTTGCCATGCCATATTATAAACAGTGTATGATTTAACCGCTTGCCCGCCTAAACTTAATTGTTCATCTACATAGTTTAAACCAGCAGAAATAGAAGAATATAAGGTCGGTAGCTCATAACGAGTCCAGATACCTGTCGTATTTTGTGGTGCGTTAGCAAACTTGTCACTGTTAGGTATTTGATTACGAATACTATCGTTTGCTTCGGTAATACGGGTATCATTATAAGCATAATTGGCAGTTACAACCCAATATTCTGTAATATCACCCACCACTTCAACTTCAAAACCTTTACTTTGCACTTCACCAATAGCGACTAAATCGTCAACGCCATCTTTAGCTACGTCACCTAATAAGCTTGGTTGAAGAATATTCTCACGAACAATATCGTAAACAGCCATATTTACGGCAAGGCTATCATTCAGCAATTTAGTGCGTAGGCCTAGCTCGTTAATGCGACTTTCTTCCGGTGAAAAAGGGCCGCCTTTAGCGGTATCTTGATTACTGGCACTTTGAGGGACAAACCCAGTTCCATGCAATGCATATGGAAAAAAGACATCGTTAATATTGTAGCTAGTACCAATGCGGTAAGTTACGTCACTGTCTGAAAACTCAGTTTGATTAAGCTCATCCTTATCTTCAAAGCGATCGTATCTTAAGCCCGCAGTAATACTCCAGTTATCCGTTACATCTAATTGATCTTGGGTATAAAAGCCTAAACGAGAGCTATTTGTGCGGCCAAGTCTGGGAGTAATGGTATCGAGTGCATAATCAGCCCCTGAGGTTAAACCGTACTCAGAATTAAGTAAGCTTAAACCAGTAACTGGGCCGCCTCGACTTTGTTGCGTTGCAGTGCGATAGGTACTATTAAAATCATGCTCATAAAAATCACTGCCAAATAACATTTGATGCTGCATATCAGCAAGTTCAAATTCAACAACAGCATTGGCTGTTAAGCTAAAACCCTTATTTTCCCTAACTTGATCTCGAAACTCACGGTGAGTCCAATCAACAACACCATCTTCGTCAGTATCTACTAAGCCCCTAGGCTCATGGTAGTTTTGCACTTCTTCATTATCAAAATAACGTGCAGTTATATCGGTACGCCAAATATCATTAATTTCATGTTTAAGTGTTGCTTGGTAAACATGAGCTTCTACATTTTGAAAATCGGTTGCTTCATTATGATTCCAACTTATATCGGCAAGAAAATTACCTTCATCATCCGCAGGTACACCACGTAAACGGGCCCCACCTAATTCTTGTTCTATGTAAGTGTACTGCGCCGTCAACTCTGTAGCACCACTAATTAACCAGGTATAACCAAGATCAACAATGGTATTGTCACTACTCGTATTATTGCGAAACGGCTTTTCTGAGTCACGATAAAAGCCGACACGATAAGCATGATTATCTAAATTATCGTTAAGCGTGCCTGTGCTTTCTAATGCGCCACTAAAAAAGTCATCGTTGCCAACTTCAAACTCAATACTATGCTTATCGGTAAATTTTGGTTTTTTAGTTACATAATTGATGATTCCACCTGGATTACCACTGCCATAAACGGCCCCTGCAGGGCCTTTTAATACCGCGATTTGTTCAATATTAAATAACTGAGGAACAGCAAAACCATTAAATGGATCACCTTTTACACCATCATATAAAATTTCATCTTGGCGAAAACCACGAAACGTCACGCCTGAGTAACTAAATGCATTTACACCGGCTATATTGCTATATAAATCGGTAATTTGACGGGCTGCCTGATCATTTATTAACTCTTGCGGAAGTATTTGAATAGATTGTGGGATCTTTTCAATCTCTGTGTTTGTTCGAGTGCCAAAACTTGAATCCATAGGCCGATATAAAGAAAATGCTCGCCCGACAACAGAGATTTTTTCAATATCTGTTATTTTTTCTTGTTCTGTTGTTGTTTGTTCTGAAGCAATAGATGAAGCTGAAAAACCTGTAATTATAGCCAGTACTAAAGGTGATAAACGCATAAAATAATAATGATGAAGTGATAATTAATACATGATAATAAATGCGATTATCATTTGCAATGAGGTTGCTATGTCTTAAATTTAAATAAATATAAACCTTACACAGCGTTTAAGTTTCTACCACCAAGAAGTTTTAACCGATTCTTTAATTGGCTTTTTATTGCCCTGCTATTCGCATGCTATAAAGCCATAGGTTACAATACGCACATATCGTTATTCATAAAATTGGCAAATTATTAGCATGATCAATCAAGACACTATTGCAGCACAGGCGACCGCCCCCGGAAGAGGTGGCGTAGGTATTATTCGCGTTTCTGGCAGTTTAGTAAAAACCGTTGCTGAAAAAATCATTGGTCGTTGTCCTAAGGTACGTTATGCCGATTATGTACCCTTTAAAAACCTTGCTGGCGAACAACTTGATCAGGGAATTGCAATTTACTTTGCGGGCCCTAACTCATTCACAGGCGAAGACGTACTTGAACTACAAGGCCACGGCGGCCCTGTTGTGCTTGATATGCTACTAAAAGAGATAAGCCAAATAGAAGGTGTGCGATTAGCCAAGCCTGGTGAGTTTTCTGAACGTGCATTTATGAACGATAAAATGGATTTAACTCAAGCAGAAGCCATCGCCGACTTAATCAATGCCACCAGCGAACAAGCCGCTAAAAGCGCCCTGCACTCGCTACAAGGTGAGTTTTCTAAGCGTATCGACACTTTGGTAGAAAAAGTCATTCATTTGCGTATGTACGTAGAAGCTGCCATTGACTTTCCAGATGAAGAAATCGATTTTTTATCTGATGGTAAAGTCTCTGGTGATTTAAACGGCATTATTGAACAGTTAAATAACGTCACTAATCAAGCCAAGCAGGGCAGTATCATGCGAGAAGGTATGCGTGTCGTTATTGCTGGTCGCCCTAATGCGGGGAAATCTAGCTTGCTCAATGCCCTTGCTGGACGTGAAGCCGCCATCGTAACTGAGATAGCAGGCACCACCCGTGATGTACTACGTGAACATATCCATATTGATGGCATGCCGCTGCATATTATTGATACAGCAGGCCTGCGCGAAAGCCCTGATAAAGTTGAGAAAATAGGTATTGAGCGCGCATGGGATGAAATAAAACAAGCCGATCGCGTGTTGTTTATGCTTGATGGCACTGATACGAAAGACACCGACCCGCATACTATTTGGCCTGAATTTATGGCTAAGCTTCCTGAGGGCATGGGCGTTACAGTGATCAGAAATAAAGCCGATTTATCTGGCGATACGGTTGGTATGGCAGAAGAACAACAATATCCAGTGATCAGCTTAAGCGCTAAAAATGCTGATGGTATAGGGTTAGTTCGTACTCACTTAAAGGCATGTATAGGCTTTCAAGGCGCAACAGAAGGTGGTTTTATGGCACGCCGTCGTCATTTAGATGCTTTAGAAAGCGCGGCACATCATTTGCACGTAGGTAAAGATCAATTAGAAATGCACATAGCCGGAGAAATACTCGCTGAAGAACTACGTTTAACACAAAATTATTTAAACGAGATCACCGGAGAGTTTACCTCTGACGACTTACTTGGAAAGATATTTAGCTCATTTTGTATCGGTAAGTAAAAGCCTAATAAACGTAAATGGAGTGTATTTTCACTCTATTTACGTTCAGTTTTTGATTCCATCAGTCATATACCCAAGCCACCTCAAGATGCGAGCGTCGTTGGAGTTAAAAGCGATTTAGGCATCACTATTATACTAACCAACGCCATTTTATTACTTATTTCAGCTGAGGTTCGCGGATAATACAATACCAAACAATGTTACTTTTCTTCGTCTATAAACCAATTAACTTCCCTATTAATGCGGTAAAAAATCAATATCACGTCACTATACCAATCGTGTTAAGTTAATGACCATTTATAGCGAAAGATAAATGCAGTGATAACAGGCAGAAACTTTGACATGTAGTTGCTCTCGGCAATTGCTCCTGCATTGCTCTACCACCTTTATTAGAGTCAATCATTTCTCGAGCATGGCATTCTGTAATAGCCTTTTGGTGATGTGCTAATAGACCAATGGATTGATGCAGGCAAGCCATAAATTAAACATTGCAGTCACTGTAATCTATATATTTAGCTCAGCATATGATCATTGCGTAATGACAAAAGCCCTTTAGTATTGTTAAAACCCCCTTATATTAATCAATAAATGCTGGTGGCTGGCTTGGAAAAATAACTATTCCTTATCAATAAAACAGGTATTGATCACAAATTTATGTCAAAAAAAGCACTTTAATTAAGCCTACTTTTATCTATTAAATCCTACTTAACCACAGTAATCGATTTAAAAATCCCCTTCCCTCACTCATAAACCTAACGGTTATCCGTGAAGATTTACTGTAGTAATAGGCAAATATTTAAAAACTGTCATCAATATCACTTCTCAATTATTCAAAATTTAGATTTTAAATTTATAAGTTATCCACAATCACTATTTTTTTGGACATTTCTCCAAATTAATCGCTAGAAATATAACGATCCCTTGGAAATAATTTGCAGGATCATCTAATTTCCAACCCTTTTTTACTGCTTTTTATAAAAATTTATAGAAATAAATCTACCTAACCGATAAAGATCGAAAAATTATAAATATTTATTAACCCTAAACGATCGTTATCAACAGGAGATCTATCCACAATCAGATCTCCTGTGTTAAATCATTTTTATAATCGCAGAACACACTGTATAAAATTTTATGATCAATAACTTAGCTACAAACGATGAATTAACCTATGCATTCAACCATAGCTTTCCCACTATTTATCAACAACTTGATCAGATGATTACAATTTGGAATAAGTTATTATATTCATTAAAAACAAAAACTTAAATTAATAAAATGATATTGGAATAAAAAAGTAGCAAAAATACTTATACAAAGATCCATTCTGTACTTTACTGATGAGTAAACTCAGTTATCATAAACGGTATCTTAATAAGTAGGCGATCATCAAAAGTTATGGATTCAGTTAATATCATTATTGGCAGTCAGATGGGATCTGCAGAGTACGTGGGCGAACAACTTGCAGAGCAATTAATAAGCCAAGGGATCGATACTGAAGTTCATGATCAACCTAACTTTTCTAGTATAAATAAAGAAAACACGATCTGGTTACTTTGCACTTCAACTTATGGCGCAGGTGACTACCCTGAAAACCTGCTAGCTTTCATTGATAATGTAAATCAAGCAGCTGATTTAAAAGGCTTAAAGTTTAGTGTTATTGGTTTAGGCGATACAAGTTATGACACTTACAACCTTGCGGGACGTAATTTAGAGCAGCTTTTACTCAGTAAAGGTGCTAACTGTGTTGCAGAACGCCTAGAGCTCAATATCCTTGATGAAGAATTACCAGAAGATACTGCTTTGGCTTGGTTACCAAGCTGGATCGATAAATGCGGTATTGCTAAATAGCCGATCTTAATAATGATCATAAATATAAAGTTACCCACAATTTACTGAGAATTTAGATCGGATTGTGGATAAGCTATGATCTAACTGCGTTTTAAAGGTATGTTATCCATGGGATAAGATCTATTCGATCACCCCCTGTGCATAAAGTGCCTTTTTGATCAGAGCTTATACGGAGCTTGATCCGATCATATAAACACCTTTAGATCCGATCTAACTTTATGTTTTTAATTATAAACTAGACCTTATCAACAGAAATAGCGATCAGTAGTAGTAATAGTAATAAAAGATCTCTTTAAAAGATCCTTTATATTATTAGAGATCACTTACTTAGATCTTGAGCACAGTTTAATCATTTATCTTCTGTAAATTTATAGGTAGAATACGCTCCCCTTGGAAGTTTGCTGGTTGATTTAAGTAGGATCCCTAAATGATTTTTCACGAAAGTTTTGATGTTATCGTTGTTGGTGGTGGCCATGCAGGTACTGAAGCCGCATTAGCTGCTGCTCGAATGGGTATGAATACCCTACTGCTGACTCACAACATGGATACCCTTGGTCAAATGTCATGCAACCCAGCAATTGGCGGTATTGGTAAAGGCCACTTAGTAAAAGAAATAGACGCGCTAGGTGGTGCAATGGCACAAGCCATCGATAAAGGCGGGATCCAGTTTCGTACTCTAAATTCTTCAAAAGGCCCAGCAGTTCGTGCAACTCGTGCACAAGCAGATCGCGCACTTTACAAAGCAGCAATTCAAGACATTTTACAAAAACAAGATAACTTAAAAATCTTCCAACAATCATGTGATGATCTTGTGGTTGAAAATAATCAAGTAATCGGTGTTGTTACCCAAATGGGTTTACGCTTCAGTGCACCTTCAGTTGTATTAACCGTTGGTACTTTTTTGGGTGGCCAAATCCATATTGGCTTAGAAAACTTTAAAGGTGGCCGTGCTGGTGATCCACCTTCTATTGCATTAGCAAATCGTTTACGTGAATTACCATTTCGTGTTGATCGTTTAAAAACAGGCACACCTCCACGTATTGATGCCCGGACTGTTGATTTTAGTAAAATGGAAGCGCAGCCGGGAGATACTGCTACGCCTGTATTTTCATTTATGGGTAATGAGTCAGATCATCCACAACAAATAGCGTGTTATATTACATATACAAATGAAAAAACCCATGAAGTGATCCGTAATAACCTACACCGCTCTCCAATGTACTCTGGTGTTATTGAAGGGATAGGCCCACGTTATTGCCCTTCTATTGAAGATAAAATTGTACGTTTTGCTGACAAAGACAAGCATCAAATATTTGTAGAGCCTGAAGGCCTAACCTCTTATGAGCTTTACCCTAATGGTATTTCAACAAGTCTACCTTTTGATGTGCAGTTAGAAATAGTGCAATCAATCACTGGTTTTGAAAATGCCCATATTTGTCGTCCTGGCTACGCTATAGAATATGATTACTTTGATCCACGTGATTTAAAGAAATCATTAGAAACTAAATTTATTGATGGTTTGTTCTTTGCTGGACAAATCAATGGTACAACAGGTTATGAAGAAGCTGGCGCTCAAGGCTTAATTGCAGGTATGAATGCTGCATTACAAGTACAAGGAAAAGAACCTTGGACACCGCGCCGTGATGAAGCCTATGTAGGTGTATTAATCGACGATTTAACCACGTTAGGTACTAAAGAGCCGTACCGTATGTTTACGAGTCGTGCTGAATACCGTTTATTATTACGTGAAGATAATGCGGATATTCGCTTAACTGCAAAAGGTCGTGAACTTGGTTTAGTTAACGATGATCGTTGGCAAGCATTTAATGAAAAAATGGATATCATTGCAAAAGAATCTCAACGGATCAAAGAAACGTGGATCCATAAAGATCACGTAGCTATTGATCAAGTTAATGGGTTACTAAAAACACCATTAACTCGAGAAGCAAGTTTAGAAGAATTATTACGCCGACCTGAGATCCGCTATAACGATCTAATGGCGATCGAAGGGTTGGGATCTGAATTTGATCACGCAACTGCATTAGAGCAAGTTGAGATCCATACTAAGTACGCAGGGTATATTGCTCGTCAACAAGATGAGATCAATAAGCAACTTCGTCATGAGTTAACTATTTTGCCTAAAGATTATGATTACTCGACAGTTTCGGGTTTATCAAATGAAGTGGTTGCTAAATTAACCGAGGCGCGTCCAGATACAATCGGTCAAGCATCGCGTATTTCAGGTATCACGCCAGCAGCGATTTCGCTATTATTAGTTTATCTGAAGAAGCAAGGCCTACTACGTAAAATTGCGTAGCTATTAAGGAATACTGTGTTACAGCAACAATTAACTACTTTGTTAGCGCAAACTGATATTGCGCTAACCGAAAAACAACAGCAACAATTGGTTCAGTATGTTGAGTTACTCAATAAATGGAACAAAGCTTATAATTTAACCTCAGTGCGTTTACCTGAGGATATGATGATTAAGCATATTATGGATAGTTTAGTTGTTGCACCTCACCTACCCGGTCATCATTATATTGATGTGGGTACGGGTCCTGGCCTTCCGGGTATCGTATTGGCTATTGCATTACCTAATACTCAATTTACTTTATTGGATAGTTTAGGCAAGCGAGTGCGTTTTTTAATGCAGGTAAAGCATGAGCTTGGACTTGATAATGTGACCCCTGTGCAGTCTAGAGTTGAAGATTATCAACCAAGTGTTAAATTAGATGGTGTATTAAGCCGAGCTTTTGCATCTTTACAAGATATGGTTGACTGGTGTTCGCACTTAATTGATCATTCAGGTAAATTTATAGCCTTAAAAGGCGTATTTCCAAGTGACGAGCTAGAATCTTTACCTAAAGGTATTAAGTTCGAAGAAAAAATAGCCTTGGAAGTACCAAAGTTAGATGCTCAAAGGCATTTAATTATTCTATCTAAAGACTAGGGATCAGAAACACTGTGGCAAAAGTCATTGCAATAGCAAACCAAAAAGGTGGTGTGGGTAAAACCACCACAGCGGTAAATCTCGCAGCATCAATGGCAGCAACAAAACGTAAAGTGCTGCTTATTGATCTGGATCCGCAAGGCAATGCGACAATGGGCAGCGGTGTAGATAAATACAGCGATGTAGCAACAATTTATGATCTTTTAATCGAAGATAAACCGATTGAAGAAGTGGTTACTAAAGAAACATCAGGTGAATATCATTTAATTGCCGCCAATGGTGATGTTACCGCCGCCGAAGTTAAATTAATGGAGCTTTTTGCTCGCGAAGTTCGACTTCGTAATGCGCTTGAAAAAATATCAGATCAATATGAATTTATTTTTATTGATTGTCCACCATCACTGAATATGTTGACTGTTAATGCAATGGCGGCCGCAGACTCAATTTTAGTGCCTATGCAATGTGAGTATTATGCGCTTGAAGGCTTAACTGCATTGATGGACACAATTACCCAACTCGCTAAACTGGTTAACCCTAAATTACAAATTGAAGGGATTTTACGTACTATGTACGATCCGCGTAATCGTTTGGCTAATGATGTATCAGAACAACTAAAGCAACATTTTGGTGATAAAGTGTACCGCACTGTGATCCCGCGAAATGTTCGTCTAGCTGAGGCACCTAGTTTTGGTGCGCCAGCAATGTACTATGACCGGACATCAAGTGGCGCAAAAGCGTATTTAGCACTTGCTGGTGAAATGTTGCGCAGAAAAGAAAAAACATCCCCAATCGTCGCCTAAATTTGAGGTAAAAATAACATGTCTGCAAAAAAACGCGGTTTAGGCCGAGGGCTTGATGCATTATTAAGCTCATCAAAACCAGCACCTAGTGCAATGCAAGTGCAAGCGGATAGCACACATATTTTGCAGGTAGAAGAAACGCAATTAGATAATACAAGTGAACTACAAAAGTTACCGATTGAATTTCTTCAATCGGGTAAATATCAGCCACGTAAAGACATGTCTGAAGAAGCCCTTGAAGAACTTGCCAGTTCTATTCGTTCACAAGGCATTATTCAACCAATTGTTGTTCGCCCTATAGGTGAAAAAAGTTATGAAATTATCGCAGGTGAACGTCGTTGGCGAGCAGCTCAACTAGCTAAGCTTGATACTGTTCCTTGCATCATAAAAAATGTTGCTGATGAAGCTGCTGTTGCTATTGCGTTGATTGAGAATATACAACGTGAAGATTTAAATGCGATGGAAGAAGCGGTTGCGTTAAATCGTTTATTAACTGAATTTGAATTAACACATCAACAAGTCGCGGATGCGGTGGGTAAATCACGTACTACTGTAACAAATTTATTGCGTCTGAATAATTTAAATGACGATGTTAAAATTTTGTTAGAACATGGCGATATTGAAATGGGCCATGCACGTTGTTTATTAGCTCTTGAAGGCGAGGCGCAATCAGATGCTGCACGTCTTGCTGTCGCAAAGGCATTAACCGTACGAGAAACTGAAAAGTTAGTACGGTCGATTCTAGAGCCTGTACCAAAAAAAGAGACTGCAGAAAAAGATCCTGATGTCAAGCAGTTAGAGCAACAACTGGCTGATAATTTAGGCGCGAAAGTCGAAATTAATTACAACAAAAAAGGTAAAGGAAATTTGGTTATTTCCTACACTAACTTAGATGAATTGGACGGGATTTTAAACCGTATAAACCAAGACTATTCCCAGCATTAATTAATATCATGTCTAAAACGAGACATTTATAGCGATTTTGCACCACAAAGCACCGACTCAAGTTGCAAAACTGGCAGGATTAAGTATAATTTCGCCAGTTTTCATGCCATGACAAATAGAATGCCAGTAAGGTTAACTAAACGTGAATAATAAGTTAGCAGCACCTTATCAATTGGCTGCATTTAAATTAATCTGTTTGCAAGGTAGTGTAGCCTTAGTAGCTGCCATAATTGTTTTTTTAGGTTGGGGAGTAAGTGCCGGTCTCTCAGCATTAGCTGGAGGCGTTGTAGCCGTACTTCCTCACTGTGTATTTGCCGTTTATGCATTTCGTTATATGGGTGCAAGCCGAGCAAATCAAGCGTATACCTCGTTAAAGCGCGGTAACGGATTAAAATTTATGCTTACAATCATATTGTTTGCGCTAGTGCTAAAGCATTTCCCGGTAATTTTGTTACCTTTCTTTAGTAGTTATGTACTGGCGTTATTTACTGGATTGTTTGCACCCGTTTTTTTTAAACATTAACTTTTGGGATATAACATGGCTGCAGAAGAAGTTACTCTATCTAGCCATATTCAGCACCACTTGACCAATGCGAAGATGTGCTCGACCGATACCGGTCTTGCCTTCAATAAAGCATGTGCGGACAGTGGATTCTGGACATGGCATGTGGATACCCTCGCATGGTCTATCGGTTTAGGTCTTTTATTTTTATGGATCTTCCGTAGTGCCGCTAAAAAATCAACACTGGGTGTACCTGGTAAGTTTCAGTGCTTTATTGAAATGATCGTTGAGTTCGTTGGTGATAATGTACGCGATACCTTCCATGGTAAAAGCAAACTAATAGCACCTCTAGCCCTAACAATTTTTGTTTGGGTGTTCTTGATGAACTTAATGGATTTAATACCGGTTGATTTCTTACCTGCATTTGCTGGTTTAGTTGGTGAAACTGCCTTCGGTATGGATTCACACGACGTGTACATGAAAATTGTACCTACTACTGATATCAACTTAACCGCTGCGCTTGCGATTGGTGTATTTTTATTGATGATCGGTTACTCAATCAAAATTAAAGGTGTGCTTGGCTTTGTTAAAGAGCTTACGCTTCACCCATTTAGTTCAAATAACACATTGGTTCAAATTCTTTTGATTCCATTTAACCTGTTACTTGAATTAATAGCATTAGTTGCTAAGCCTTTCTCGTTAGCGCTACGTTTATTCGGTAATTTATACGCTGGTGAGTTGATTTTCATCTTGATCGGCGCGGTAGGTTTAATGCAGTTACCACTGCACTTTATTTGGGCTGTATTCCATATCTTGGTAATCGTACTACAAGCATTCGTATTTATGATGCTGACAGTTGTATACCTAAGCATGGCAAGCTCGGATAATCATTAATTTTTATATTTACAATTTTACTTTTAACTTTAATTTACAATTGAAACTTTGGAGAAAAAAATGGAACTAGTATTAGGTCTTAAGTACATCGCAGTAGCTTTACTTATCGGCTTTGGTGCAATCGGCACAGCGATCGGTTTTGGTAACATGGGTGGTAAATTCCTTGAAGCATGTGCGCGTCAACCTGAGCTTGCACCTTCACTACAAGTTAAGATGTTCATCCTAGCTGGTCTAATCGATGCTGTAGCAATGATTGGTGTTGGTATCGCGATGGTATTGTTGTTCGTACTTTAATTTTATTTTTTGAACAGCTTACTATTTAAGGAGGAGCGGTTGTGAACTTAAACGCCACTCTTATCGGTGAATTAATTGCATTTACGGTGTTCGTATTATTTTGTATGAAATACGTATGGCCACCACTAAACGGTGCAATTGAAGCTCGCCAGAAAAAAATCGAAGATGGTTTAGCTGCCTCTGATAGAGCCGAAAAAGACTTAGAACTAGCGCAAAAGAAAGCTGCAGAACAGCTTAAAGATGCAAAAGTTCAAGCGGCAGATATCATTGAACAAGCTAAAAAGCGTGCAGTGCTAATTGTTGACGAAGAAACAGTTCGTGGTCAGCAAGAGCGTGAAAAAATTATTGCTCAAGGGCATTCTGAAATTGAATCTGAGCGTAACCGTGTAACAGAAGAGCTACGTAAGCAAGTAGCTACTCTTGCAGTGGTTGGCGCAGAACGAATTTTAGAGCGCGAAATCAATCAAGCCACACATAGTGACATCGTTGAAAAACTTGTCGCTGAGCTGTAACTAGGAGGGTATGAGCATGTCTGAATTGACTACTATCGCTCGCCCATACGCTAAAGCGGCTTTTGAACTTGCCGTTGAAAAAGGCACTATTGACAGTTGGAATGAGATGCTGTTTTTTGCTGGCCACGTTGCCAGTGATGAACAAGCATCTGCTATTTTAGCTGGGTTGCCTAATGCTACTGCACAAGCTGAGTTATTTATTAAAATTTGTGCAGAGCAGCTCAACGAACAAGGTCAGAACCTAGTGAAGGTGATGGCTGAAAATGGACGTTTAGTCGCTTTACCAGCGGTTGCTAAGTTATTTGCTAATTTTAAAGCAGAGTACGAAAAAGAAATCGAAGTAGATGTGATTTCGGCAACCCCTCTTGTTGCAGCGCAGCAAGAGACATTGGTAGCGGCACTTGAAAAACGTTTCGCACGCAAAGTTAAGCTGAATTGTAGTGAAGACGCTGCAGTGGTTGGTGGTCTTATCATTAAGGCTGGTGACACTGTAATCGACGGCTCAGTTCGCGGTAAATTAAACCGCTTAGCCACAACACTACAATCGTAATTGGGAAAAAGAGCATGCAACTTAATTCCACTGAAATTTCAGATCTGATCAAACAACGTATTGAGAAGTTCGAAGTTGTAAGTGAAGCTCGTAACGAAGGTACTATCGTATCTGTTACTGACGGTATCATCCGCATCCACGGTCTAGCTGACTGTATGCAAGGTGAGATGATTGAGCTTCCAGGCAACCGTTATGCTATCGCACTAAACCTTGAGCGCGACTCAATTGGTGCAGTAGTAATGGGTCCGTACGCGGATCTTACTGAAGGCGTAAAAGTATACACAACTGGTCGTATCCTAGAAGTTCCTGTTGGTGCTGGTTTACTTGGTCGTGTTGTAAACACACTAGGTGCACCTATCGATGGTAAAGGCGCTTTAGATAACGACGGGTTTGAACCTGTAGAAAAAATTGCACCAGGTGTAATCGAGCGTAAATCTGTAGATGAGCCAGTGCAAACTGGTTATAAATCTATTGATGCGATGATTCCAGTTGGTCGTGGTCAACGTGAACTTGTGATCGGTGACCGCCAAACAGGTAAAACTGCACTAGCAATCGATGCAATCATCAATCAAAAAGACACAGGCGTTAAGTGTGTGTATGTAGCGATTGGTCAAAAAGCATCTACTATTGCTAACGTAGTACGTAAATTAGAAGAGCACGGTGCACTAGCAAATACTATCGTAGTTGTTGCATCTGCCTCTGAATCAGCGGCACTTCAGTACTTAGCGCCGTTCGCGGGCTGTACTATGGGTGAATACTTCCGTGACCGTGGTGAAAACGCATTAATCGTATATGATGATTTGTCTAAGCAAGCAGTTGCTTACCGTCAAATTTCATTGCTACTTAAGCGTCCACCAGGTCGTGAAGCATACCCAGGTGACGTATTTTATCTTCACTCTCGTCTTCTTGAGCGTGCATCGCGTGTAAACGCTGATTACGTTGAAAAGTTCACCAATGGTGAAGTGAAAGGTCAAACTGGTTCATTGACGGCATTGCCAATCATTGAAACTCAAGGCGGCGACGTTTCTGCGTTCGTACCGACTAACGTTATCTCTATCACCGATGGTCAGATCTTCTTAGAAACTGACTTATTCAACTCAGGTATCCGTCCGGCAGTAAATGCTGGTATCTCGGTATCGCGTGTTGGTGGTGCTGCACAAACTAAAATCGTTAAGAAACTAGGTGGCGGTATTCGTCTAGCCCTAGCTCAGTACCGTGAATTAGCTGCGTTCTCGCAGTTCGCGTCTGACCTTGATGATGCAACACGTGCTCAACTTGAGCATGGTGAGCGTGTAACAGAGTTAATGAAGCAGAAACAGTACGCACCAATGTCTGTTGCTGAAATGTCTTTGTCGTTATTTGCAGCTGAGAAAGGTTTCCTTCAAGATATCGAGATCGTTAAGATCATGGATTTTGAAGCGGCTTTACTTTCTTATGCAAATAGCACATACGCAGAGCTTATGGCTCAAATCAATGAAACTGGTAACTACAACGCCGAGATCGAAGCGCAGCTTAAAGACCTTCTAACGAAGTTCAAGTCTACGCAAACTTGGTAATTTAGTTATTAATGGTGCGCTTTAGGTAACTAAAGCACACCTTGATTCGGAGAGAGAGTCATGGCCAGCGGAAAAGAGATTAAAAGCAAGATCGGTAGTATTAAAAATACTCAAAAGATCACTAGCGCAATGGAAATGGTTGCTGCGTCTAAAATGAAAAAGGCGCAAGAACGTGTGGCTTCAAGCCGTCCATACGCTGAAAAATTACGTAAAGTGATTGGTCGTGTTGCTCAAGCAAATCTTGATTTTACTCACCCTTTTTTAGAAGAGCGTGAAGTAAAACGAGTTGGTTATATTGTTATCTCTACAGACCGTGGTCTGTGTGGCGGTCTTAACTCAAATGAGTTTAAGCAAGTTGCACTAGATGTTAAAGCGTGGAAAGAAAAAGGTGTAGACGCAGAGTTTGCAACTTTAGGCAGTAAAGCTGCTGGTTTCTTCCAACGTTTTGGTGGTCAACTACTCGCTAAAAAAGCGGGCTTAGGAGATAAACCTTCTATTCAGGATATTATTGGTCCTGTAAAGATCATGCTAGATGCATTTTCTGAAGGGAAGATTGACCGTTTATTCTTGGTATATAACAACTTCGTTAATACCATGAAGCAAGAGCCAATTATAGATCAGTTACTCCCTTTGCCAAAAGCTGAAAAAGAAGTATCTGCCCACTCGTGGGATTACTTGTATGAGCCAAACCCAGACGCGATTTTAGAAGCGCTGTTAGTACGCTTTATTGAATCTCAAGTATACCAAGGTGTGGTTGAAAACGCTGCTTCTGAACAGGCTGCCCGTATGGTTGCAATGAAAGCTGCAACTGATAACGCTGGTGACCTTATGGATGATTTACAGCTTATTTATAACAAAGCTCGCCAAGCAGCAATCACACAAGAAATTAGTGAGATTTGTTCTGGTTCAGCTGCAGTTTAATGCTTCAGGCAAAGATTAAAGAGAGGAATAGACATGAGTTTAGGTAAGGTCGTCCAAATTATCGGTGCCGTTGTGGATATTGAATTTTCACAAGACAACGTGCCAGCCGTATATGACGCGCTAAAAGTATCAGATGGCGATTTAGCTGGTTTGACTCTAGAAGTCCAACAACAGCTAGGTGGCGGTGTGGTACGTACTATCGCACTAGGTACTACAGACGGTTTACGTCGTGGTGCTGCTGTATCAAACACAGGTGAAGCGATTCAAGTTCCAGTTGGTAAAGCAACACTTGGTCGTATCATGAACGTACTTGGTGAGCCAATCGATGAAGCTGGTCCAATCGGCGAAGAAGACCGTATGTCTATTCACCGTGCAGCGCCTTCATACGAAGAGCAATCAAGTTCAGTTGAGCTTTTAGAAACTGGTATCAAGGTAATCGACCTTGTATGTCCGTTCGCTAAAGGTGGTAAAGTTGGTTTATTCGGTGGTGCCGGTGTTGGTAAAACCGTAAACATGATGGAACTTATCCGTAACATCGCAATCGAGCACAGCGGCTACTCAGTATTCGCAGGTGTTGGTGAGCGTACACGTGAGGGTAACGATTTCTACCATGAGATGAACGATTCAAACGTACTTGATAAAGTATCGCTTGTATACGGTCAGATGAACGAGCCTCCAGGTAACCGTTTACGCGTAGCGTTAACAGGTCTTACTATGGCTGAAAAGTTCCGTGACGAAGGTCGCGATGTACTTTTCTTCGTAGATAACATCTACCGTTATACACTTGCTGGTACAGAAGTATCTGCACTACTTGGTCGTATGCCATCAGCGGTAGGTTACCAGCCTACACTTGCTGAAGAAATGGGTGTATTACAAGAGCGTATCGCTTCTACTAAGACTGGTTCAATTACTTCAATCCAAGCGGTATACGTACCGGCGGATGATTTAACGGATCCATCTCCAGCAACTACCTTTGCTCACTTAGATGCAACTGTAGTACTTTCGCGTGATATCGCATCACTTGGTATTTACCCTGCGGTAGATCCACTTGATTCATCTTCACGTCAACTTGATCCATTAGTAATTGGTCAAGAGCACTACGATACAGCACGTGGCGTTCAAACAGTTCTTCAGCGTTATAAAGAACTTAAAGACATCATTGCAATCCTAGGTATGGACGAGCTTTCTGATGAAGATAAGCAACTAGTATCTCGTGCACGTAAAATCCAGCGCTTCCTATCTCAGCCATTCTTCGTGGCAGAGGTGTTTACAGGTGCATCTGGTAAATACGTATCACTAAAAGATACAATTGCTGGCTTTAAAGGTATTTTAAGTGGTGAATTCGACCACATGCCAGAGCAAGCGTTCTACATGGTTGGCTCTATCGAAGAAGCTCAAGAAAAAGCCAAAAGCATGTAACTAGGAGGGTAGTATGGCAGCTATGACTGTACATCTTGATGTAGTAAGCGCAGAGGGTAAAATATTCTCTGGTCTTGTTGAATCTATTCAAGTAAGTGGTAGTGAAGGTGAGCTAGGTGTTAACGCCGGCCACGCTCCACTACTCACTGCCCTAAAACCTGGTATGGTACGTTTAGTTAAGCAATTTGGTGAAGAAGAATTCATCTACATTGCAGGTGGTACGCTAGAAGTTCAACCGAACATTGTATCTGTACTTGCAGATACAGCCGTTCGTGGTGAAGACCTAGACGAACAAGCTGCAGAGCAAGCTAAACGTGACGCTGAGAAACAAATGGCACAAGGTGGTACATCTGCGGAGCTAGATTATAGCCAAGCAGCTGTACAGCTAGCTGAAGCAATCGCTCAGCTACGTGTTATTCAGCAATTACGTAAAAAGTAAGCCAATCTGGTTTTTTAAAAGCCCACTTTATGTGGGCTTTTTTGTGCCTGTTATTATTTTTAATACAATGAAAAACTAAATATATGACTGCGTTGTCATCACATGAAACAGGCGATGTAAATTAATTTAACTTGCATTAACAGTTAATAACCTATGTTTTTACTTATATCCTTCATCAATCCCCGTTACAATATGACAATAATAAAGCGATTTGTAATTTCAGCTTAGATTCAGTGGCTACTGCTAGATTGCCATTGAGTATGTGCACATGATGTGACTTACGTAATCTTTTTGAATTTACACATGGTTACTCATTCCAATAAAACAAAGAAAGAAGGATATTGTTTTAATGTCTCTGACTACAGTAATTCTTGCTGCGGGTAAAGGTACTCGTATGCGTTCAGCTCTACCTAAGGTTCTTCATAAAGTGGCTGGTAAACCAATGGTGCAACATGTCATTGATAACGCCAATGCATTAGGAGCGACTTCAACGAATTTAGTTTATGGTCATGGCGGCGAATTATTACAACAACAACTTGCCGATAACGACGTAAACTGGGTACTGCAAGAAGAGCAACTTGGCACCGGTCATGCTGTTGCCCAAGCAAACCAACATATTAATGATAACGATACTGTTTTAGTTTTATATGGTGATGTGCCGTTAACAAAACAATCAACGCTTGAACGTTTACTTGCCGCTACTCCTAAAAATGGCTTAGCTGTATTAACAGTGGATTTGGTTAACCCAAATGGCTATGGTCGTATGCTTCGAGTTAATGGCAAGCTAGTAGGTATTGTTGAACAAAAAGATTCAACACCTGAACAGTTGCTTATTACAGAAGTTAATACCGGTATTATGGCTGTTAATGGTGGATTACTAAAAAGTTGGTTAGGCAATCTTTCAAACAATAACGCTCAAGGTGAATATTACTTAACCGACATTGTCGCTATGGCGCACAGCGAAGGTGTTGAAATAAGTTCAGCACAGCCTGATCATCCAATGGAAGTTGAAGGCGCGAACAATCGTGTGCAACTAGCTGGCCTTGAGCGTGCTTATCAAGCATGGCAAGCCGAAGAGCTAATGCTAAATGGTGCAACACTTGCCGATCCTGCCCGCATTGATGTTCGTGGTGAAGTCACCACCGGTGAAGATGTACTAATTGATGTAAACGTTATCTTTGAAGGTAAAGTGACAATCGGTAATAATGTTGAAATTGGTCCTAACTGCGTACTTAAAAATTGTACCATTGGCGATAATGTCATTATTAAAGCTAATACCTTAATTGAAGAGGCAAGTGTTGCAGCTAAATGCACACTTGGTCCATTTGCACGTTTACGCCCAGGTGCAATCATGGAAGAGGACTCTCATATTGGTAACTTTGTTGAGATGAAAAAAACGCGCCTAGGAAAAGGTTCTAAAGCAAATCACCTTTCTTATTTAGGTGATGCTGAAATTGGCGAAAAAGTTAATATTGGTGCTGGTACTATTACCTGTAACTACGATGGTGTGAATAAAGCAAAAACTATAATTGGCGATAATGCGTTCATTGGTTCTAATTCATCACTTGTGGCACCAGTAAATATTGGTTCGACGGCAACCATTGGAGCTGGCTCCGTAATTACTAATACTGTCGCTGATGAACAATTGGCCGTTGCTCGAGGTAAACAACGCAATCTCGATGGCTGGAAAAGACCAACTAAAAAATAGTATTATTTATAAGGCTACCTCGGTAGCCTTTTTTATCTCAATGTTTGCTTGATTAATATACCAAAAAAGCCCCGCAAGCACTTGTTTGTATGTGTTTTGTACAAAAATGAAGTTAATTTAATAAAACTGAAATAAAGCATTGACCACCTCTAAATAATCCCTATAATGCGCATCCACTGACCCAGTAGGCAGCAATGAAAAGCGCTGAACAAACGGTAAGTAAGTCGAGTAAAACTTAACTTTGAAATTCTTTAAAAGAAACTAAAATTTAAGTGTTGACAAAAAAATAGGAAAGCGTAATATGCGCAGCCCTAGCGAGATAAAGTTTAACTTTAATCGCAACGTTCTT
>NZ_JABEPJ010000022.1:0-67853 GCF_013002825.1 Pseudoalteromonas sp. NEC-BIFX-2020_002 | reverse complement strand
AAGATATTAGCTATTATTTGATGAATTACTATAACTGGCGCAGGCCGCATAGCCACAACCAAATGGTTGCCCCTGGAGTAGCCGAAGAAAAACTTAATTCACTGTCCGGAATTAGTTGACCACAACATGTCTTATTAAAATGCGAGGCACCGACTAAACCTATATTAAGTGCACCAAATCTGCACAGAGTATATTTAAAGGAGTATGAGTATACATGCAACTTTGATCGTTTAATTAATGTGAGACTGCTAAAGACGTTTGCGAAGTATAATACTTAACAAGCACATGGTCGGATAAAGCTAGACTTGATTTCTAAATAATGGCTAGTGCGAGCGTCCGGTTGTCGCTCAAAGCAGTCACTAATTTACTCTACTTTATCTTTAAACTCACACAAGTCTTCAATAATACAGCTGCCACATTTTGGCTTACGCGCTACACAGGTATAACGCCCGTGTAGAATCAGCCAATGATGCACGTCTACTTTAAATTCTTTTGGGACTACCTTTTCAAGCTTTTGCTCAACGGCTACTACATCTTTACCCATGGCGAGTTTAGTACGGTTTGAAACACGAAAAATATGTGTGTCTACCGCAATTACAGGCCAGCCGAAGGCGGTGTTGAGCACTACATTCGCAGTTTTACGGCCAACGCCGGGTAGGGCTTCTAGGGCTTCGCGATTTTCAGGCACAATACTATTATGTTGATTGACGAGAATTTCACACATTTTATAAACGTTGGCGGCTTTTGAATTAAATAAACCGATAGTTTTAATGTAATCACGCAGTGTATCGTGACCTAAATCTAAAATAGCTTGTGGTGTATTGGCAACCGGAAACAGCTTACGTGTGGCTTTATTTACGCCCACATCGGTTGCTTGCGCTGATAGCGTTACTGCAACAAGTAGCTCAAACGGGCTTGAATATTCAAGCTCGGTTTCTGGATGTGGGTTATCGTCGCGCAGGCGCGTGAGTATTTGGTGACGTTTTTCTTTATTCATGCAACTTAAACGCATTATAAAATAATGCGCTTCCCCTTAAGTTAAACTGGTGACCCTTGCTCGCGGCCCTTTTTCAGGCTCTGGTGGAGCAACTTGCTTTGATTTTATTTGTGCGTCAATCACATTTTTAGCGGCGATCAGTAAACCTAAGCCTAAAAATGCGCCGGGTGGTAAAATAGCTAACAAAAATTGGTTATCAAAACTAAAAATTTCAATACGTAAAACGGATGCCCATGGGCCAAGTAATAAATCAGCACCATCAAATAGAGTGCCTTGGCCGATTAATTCACGCATGGCGCCTAAAACAACTAGCACAACCATAAACCCTAAGCCCATCATTAGGCCGTCAAACGCTGATAAATGCACAGGATTTTTAGAGGCATACGCTTCAGCGCGGCCAATGATGGCGCAGTTAGTGACAATCAATGGGATGAAGATCCCCAATGACTGATACAAACCAAATGTGTATGCGTTCATTAATAATTGAATAATCGTTACAAATGCAGCAATGATCATCACAAAAACAGGGATACGAATATCTTTTGGTACCCAATTTCTCACGGCTGAAATAGTAACGTTTGAGCCCACAAGTACCAGTAATGTGGCTAAGCCAAGCCCTAGCGCATTGGTAATTGTGGAGGTGACTGCCAGTAATGGGCATAAACCGAGAAGTTGAACGAGAGCAGGGTTGTTTTTCCACATGCCTTCGTTGATAAGTTCTTTTAACGGGTTATTTGTTTGACTCATAGTTGACCTGCCAAGCATGCGTTTTCTGCCGCAAAAACGTCATCAAAGTGTTGTTGAGCGAATAGCACTGCGTCTTTCACTGAACCTACAACGGCGCGAGGGGTTATGGTAGCGCCTGTAAACTGGTCGAAGTTACCACCGTCTTTTTTTACGGCCCAACGGTTATCGTCGGTGCTTAACACTGTTTGGTCTTTGAAAACGGTGATCCACGGTGATTTTCTAAGTTCTATTTTATCCCCTAAACCGGGCGTTTCTTCATGCTTTGTTACACGCACGCCTGCGATTTCACCATTGGCAAATACCGCGGTTAATAAATCTATATTTCCGCTATAACCCTTAGGCGTAACGTGGCGCATAACGAGTGCAATGTTTTGGCCATTTTTACGCGCGCGATACACGGTTTGCGAGTCACGTGCGCTGAGTAAATCATTCTCGATTAGTGCACAATCTTCGTAGAGGGCATTATCATATAAGTGGGCATCAAGCACTTCTTGCAGTTGTGATGAGAGCTGTTTGCGCTCTTGCTCTGCAATGCTGTCCTTGGTTAAGCTAAAAATAGTGGCGACTGCACCTGTGGTTAACAGTGCAAACAAGGCTAAAATGGCGCCATTTTTTCCCATCGACGATAAAATCATTTATTTACCCCGTGTCCGTAAGTGCGTGGTTGGGTGTAGTAATCAATTAATGGTACCGCCATATTAAGCAGTAATACGGCAAACGCCATGGCATCAGGAAAACCACCAAAAGTACGAATTAAATACACCAATAAACCAATAAATGCGCCGTAAATTAAACGTCCGCGATTTGTTGTGGCGGCCGATACGGGATCAGTTGCAATAAAAAAAGCCCCCATCATTGTCGCGCCACTAAATAAATGAAATACCACTCCAGGCTCGGTGCCAGGGGATGCGATATAACCTATCGCACTGCATACGCTAAGCATGGCAATTATACCAACTGGAATATGCCAATTAATTATTTTTGCTTTAATTAGGTATAAACCACCGACTAAGAAACCAAGGTTAACCCATCCCCAACCAAGGCCTGTCCATTGGTTGAATAGTGGGTTTTGCATACTCTCTGACACGGTTAATCCGTGGGCTACGTCGGTTTTTATCGTATCAAGCGGTGTGGCCATTGTTACGCCATCAACGCCAACACGCATCTGATCTAGGCTGAAACCACTGCTCGTAAAACCATTAAAAATCAGTGCTAGCTGCTGGCTTAAGTCGATTGATTTACCAAGTAATTCGTTAACGGGGAGCCAGCTTGTCATTTGCACAGGGAAAGAGATAAGCAATAGCACATACGCAGCCATAGCGGGGTTAAATAAATTAAAACCAAGGCCACCATAAAGCTGTTTCACAATAACGATAGCGAAAAAGCAACCTATTACAATTACCCACCATGGGGCTAATGGCGGAATGCTTAGGGCTAACAACACGCCAGTTAACCATGCGCTACCATCACTAAGTGCAGGCCAAATAGCGCGCTTGCGAATACGCATAATGATAGCTTCACACACACTGACGGTCACTAACGCTAAAATAAGTTGAATTAATACACCAGTACCAAAAAAATACAGTTGGGCAATAAGTCCAGGAATGCAGGCTAAAATCACTGTGAGCATTAATCTGCTGAGTGATTTATGGCTGTGGCTATGGGGCGAGCTGGCCATAGTTAGCTTCATGACTTATCACTTCCTTCTTTTAGTAGTTTTTTTGCTTTAGCACGCGCAATGGCGGCAGCTACAGCGGCTTTTTTCTTCTCTTGAGCTGTTAATTCAGGTTTTTCTTTTACGGGTGCTTGAGCTTCTATATTTTGCTCGAATGTTGCGGATGTTTCACTTGTCTCAGTTTGAGGATTTGCCTCATCAGCTTGCTCCTTCGCGGCTTTTTTAGCTTTAGCACGTGCAATGGCAGCAGCTATTGCCGCTTTTTTATCATCCACTGGTGTATTTTCTACTGTTTCTTCTTCAGTATTTACCTTTTCTGATGCAGCGAGTTGCTCAGCTTGCGCGGCTTTTTTAGCTTTAGCACGCGCAATGGCAGCAGCTATTGCCGCTTTTTTATCATCCACTGGTGTATTTTCTATTTTCGCTTCTTCAGTATTTACCTTTTCTGATGCAGCGAGTTGCTCAGCTTGCGCTGCTTTTTTAGCTTTAGCACGCGCAATGGCGGCGGCCACGGCCGCTTTTTTGTCATCCGCTGGTGTGTTTTCTACTGTCGTTTCTTCAGTATTATTATTCTTTGATGCAGCGAGTTGCTCTGCTTGTGCGGCTTTTTTTGCTTTAGCACGCGCAATGGCAGCAGCTACAGCTGCTTTTTTATCATCAACTGGAGCATCCTCGGTCGTTGTTGATGCATCAGCTTGCGCGGCTTTTTTAGCTTTAGCGCGCGCAATGGCAGCAGCTACAGCCGCTTTTTTATCATCAACTGGAGCATCCCCGGTAGTTGTTGATGCATCAGCTTGTGCGGCTTTTTTAGCTTTAGCGCGCGCAATGGCGGCAGCCACAGCAGACTTTTTGTCATCAACAGGGGCATCTGAATGTGTAGCCTCATTAGTATCAGCGGCTTTTTGTTCTTTATAAAGGCGCGCTTGCTCTTTACGTGCGGCACGCTCTTTTGCTACTTCGCTATTATCAGGCTCTAGCTGATCGCCTTGTTTTTTTGCTTTAGCGCGAGCAATTGCTGCGGCAACAGCCGATTTTTCATCGTCTTTTGCGGGCTTATTACTTACGCGAGCTAACGCATCGGCTATCTTTTGTTTTTCATCGGCTGATTTTTCGGTGGCAGGTTTACGCTTATGGCGGTTTTTTCGGGCTTCTTGTTCGCGTTCTAATCGGGCATTACGCAATTCAAAACGTACTTTTGCGCGTTCAGCTTTAATTTGCTCTTCTTGTTTTTCTTTAATTTCAGCTTTTGCAACGCGATAGTATTGAACAAGAGGGATCTCACTTGGGCAAACATAGGCGCATGCGCCACATTCAATACAGTCAAATAAGTTATGCTCTTTTAACTTGTCGTACTCTTGAGATTTAGCAAACCACTGCAATTGTTGAGGCAATAAAGAGGCAGGGCAAGCATCTGCACATGCGCTGCAGCGAATACAGGCTTTTTCAGGGCCGGGCTCTGCAAGTTCATTATGATCAGGGGCTAAAATACAGTTGGTCGTTTTGACTACACCAATACGCACGGTGGGTAATGTAAACCCCATCATTGGGCCACCCATTACAACACGTTGCTGTGGTACAGGTGAGAAACCTTGGCAGTCGAGTAAGTGTTTTATCTCTGTGCCCAAGAGTGCCCAGACATTGCCGGGCTTATGAATCGTATTACCTGTTACGGTGATCACGCGTTCTATAAGTGGCTTACCTTCATAAACGGCTTGATTAATCGCGAATAAAGTACCCACATTTTGTACGAGCACGCCAATATCAGCAGGGATCCCACCGCTAGGTACTTCTTTGTTTGTGAGCAACTTAATCAGCTGTTTTTCGCCGCCTGACGGATAAATAGTCGGCACAGTCTGAACAATGATGTTATCAGCGTGCTGTGTGGCTTTTTTCATCGCTGCAATTGCATCGGGTTTATTATCTTCGATGCCAACAATAGTAAGGGTTGGAGTGAGTAATTGCTGCATCACTTCAATTCCGTTAATGATCCCTTGTGCGTGTTCTTGCATAAGTAGATCGTCAGCGGTTATATAAGGTTCACATTCAACAGCATTGACAACTAAATATTCAATGGCCTTTCTACTATCGGCTTTGATGTAAGTAGGAAAACCAGCTCCCCCCATACCAGCAATACCACTTTGATGAATGATATCTATAAGTTGTTCATGCGATAATTTACTCGGATCGGAAGCTACATGCAGCTCACACCAGGTATCTTCGCCATCTGGTATTATAATTACACTGAGTTCTGGCAGTGCAGAAGGGTGCGCAGATGGGGCGTGGCAAATATCTTCTATCACGCCTGATGTAGGTGCATGAACAGGTACTGACCAATTAGCGATAGGTTGTGTAAGCGCTTGTCCTTTTAATACGCGTTGGCCTTTTTCAACTATAAGCTGTCCATTGGCACCAATATGTTGCTTAAGAGGCACAACAAGTTTATCAGGCAGGGGTAGGCGAGTAATGGGCTGTGTGCTAGACAGTGTTTTTTGCCCAGGTGGGTGGATCCCACCTGGAAATGGCCACACTTTACCTTTTTTTATTTGATTTAGTAATTGTTCCATGTGGCTTCCTAATCTACCTGCGTGATTTCAATTGTATTTAACTGCCATTTCCAATTTTGCTTAGTTTGCTCAATGGGTAGCATATCAATACAGTCTACAGGGCAGGGTTCAACACACAGGTCGCAACCAGTACATTCATCAATAAGCACTGTATGCATTTGGCGTGTAGCACCAACAATGGCATCTACAGGGCAGGCTTGAATACACTTTGTGCAACCAATACATTCATCCTCACGAATATAGGCAACAGTTTTAACCGGCTCAGCTTGTTCGCCGCCAGCTAATGGTTTGGCTTCAACACCCATTAAATCAGCTAGTTTTTTTACTGTTGACTCACCACCGGGAGGGCATTTATTAATCTCGTCACCGTTGGCGATAGCTTCAGCATAAGGACGGCAACCCGGGTAGCCACACTGACCACACTGGGTTTGCGGTAAAATAGTGTCAATTTGTTCTACAATAGGGTTACTTTGTACGCGAAAGCGCACAGCGGCAAACCCTAATATCAACCCAAAGATGAGCGCAAGTGAACCAAGCGCAATTAATGCATAAAACAAGGTCATGTTAAAATTTCACTAATCCTGTAAAGCCCATAAAGGCCATAGACATCAAACCAGCTGTGATCATGGCAATTGATGCGCCTTTAAAAGGGGTAGGTACGTCTGCAGCAGCTAAACGTTCACGCAGTGCTGCGAATAAAACAAGTACCATAGAAAAGCCAACGGCAGCACCAAAGCCATATACCGCTGATTGTAAAAATGAGTGATCTTCTTTGATGTTTAGCAAGGCAACACCCAATACCGCACAGTTGGTGGTGATCAAAGGTAAAAATATACCGAGTAAGCGATAAAGTGTCGGGCTGGTTTTTCTAACGACCATTTCAGTAAATTGAACGACCACAGCAATGACTAAAATAAAGCTCATAGTACGCAAAAAGGTAATATCAAGCGGGATCAAAATATATTGATTGACTAAATAGCTTGTTACCGAGGCAAGAGTTAATACAAAAGTGGTTGCAAGTGACATGCCTATAGCGGTATCTAGCTTGCCAGATACCCCCATAAATGGGCATAAACCTAAAAACTGTACTAATACAAAGTTATTAACCAACACAGTGCCGATCAACAGCAAGACATATTCTGTCATGTTCGCCTCAAGCTATAATAAACGTCGACATTATCCTTTTTTATTGGCTGTTTAACAACACGTAGAAGGCAAATATACAAAACCAATGCAATATATAATTTCATACCATAGTTATTCATACAATGAGCATGTTCCTACACAGGTTATACCAATCGACTTAAATATTTAACCATTCCAGCGGGCTAAATAAAGCGCTAACAGCGTTAGTAATTTTTCATGTACGAATGCATGGATGCAGGAGTTAGAGCAATGCAGGAGCAATTGCCGAGAACAACACCATGTCAAAATTTCTGCCTTGTTATCACTGTATTTACTTGTCGCTATAAGTGGTCAGTAACTTAACACGATTGGCATTAATTGCCCTGTGATTATTAATTACTCATATAACAGTTGCATATGATAATTATGATATACCCAAGCCATCTCAAAATGCAGACTTCAGCGTTTCACAGGTGTTTAATATCAAGGCGTTACTTTGCAACAATGGCAGTCCCTTTTAAGAAGTAACAACGCTGAGAGTAAGCGCCTGTGAAACGCCCAACGGGTTGGTTTAAAAGCAATTTATACTGCGTTATTGATTTTAACAAGGGAACAACCATTATTTGCAATCAATGCCTTGCCTAAATTGCTTTTAATTCCAACTGAAACTCGCATCTTGAGGTGGCTTGGGTATAGCTATTGGATTAAGCTAACGAGTGCGTTAAAAGTTAGATACGATTTTGCTACAGAGGGGGATCTTAAGCCTGAGATAGCAAAAAGGGCTCTGCATATGCTGGAGCCCTTTTTATATAACTAAGCGTTGAATCTTTTAAGGTGTTTCTATATATCTTTTGGTTTTTCGATGTAATAACCTTGTACGCCATCTAAACATAAAGTTTCAACAATGTGTTTTTCTTCTTGGCTTTCAACACCTTCAGCGAAAACGCTAACCCCAATTCGGTGTGCTAAATCTACCATTAAACGCATGAAATACTGATTGTTTTTATCTTCTTCAAGACCGCGAGTATAACTTGCATCCATTTTAATAAAATCAGGTTTCAAATCACGGAAAAATTTAAATGAGGTTAAACCAACACCAAACCGCTCAACTGTAATACGCGCACCAACACGATGTATCATATCAATAAAGCGTTTACTGGCTTTAATATTTTGTTGTAAGCCAAACTCGCTGACTTCAAATACCAGCTTTGAAGCAATATTCGTCTCTTTAAGTAAGCGCCTTTCTAACCAAATAACAAATTGATCATTATGGGCACTGGATGCAGTAACGTTGAGTCCAAAATATTTTTCAGAGAAATTACGACTTTTGATTTTTTCAAGAGAAGTATCAATAATTAAACGATCAATTTCAATCGCCATATCCAGTTTTTCAGCCATCGCTAAAAATGAGGCCGTAGGAAGAACTTGGTTTTCAGCGGTTTTAAAACGCACTTGTATTTCAGCATAGGCTTTAATACTTTTACCAATTGGCATTATATTTTGCATTACTAAATGAACACGTTCGGCTTCTATTACTTCATTTATAACTTTACGCCAATTTTGATTACCAAAACCAGCACTCACATTATTTACTAAATCAGTTTCGCGCTGTACATGCCATGCATTTGTTTGTTTTGATTGTGCCATGCTCATAGCATTATCTACAATTGAGAGTAACTCTCCCAATGGTTTACCTTTCTCGTAACCAACAATACCTGTGTTTGCCACCGAGCTTAGTTCTTGGTTTTGTTGGTATTGAGTAAAGCGTGATTGTAAATTATCACCAAAACGTTCAGATTCTTTAAGCGGGACATTGGGTAAAACAACCGCAAAATCAGAGCTATTTAAGCGAAACACTTTGCTGTCAGTGTATGTGCCACTAATATGCTTGATAATATCAGCAACAGCTTTGATGTATTCATCACCTCTTTGGTAACCGCGTGTTTGGTTTATTGATTGTAATTCACTACAACGTATCATGGCTAACGAACCAAAGGTGCTCTTTTCACTGCTTTCGATATTCTTTTCATAATACTCTACAAACATATTACGATTGCCCAGCTCAGTTACTACATCTTTATATGCTTCTTGTTTTATAGAATGAGCGGCATTTTCAATATCGTCATGTTTACTTTGTAAAAAGTGAGATAAACGATTAAAGCTCGGAATTAAATCTGCGCCCAGTCGTTTTATCTTACTGTTATCAATCGCTGTTTCAAGACCTGATTCTACTTGGTTTTGATTAATATAAACATCAATAACTTCTGCTACGGTCATACTGATATTTCTATTTAAGCGTTTGAACATCGCTTTCATAAAAATAACAGGGATGATTGCTACAATGCCTGAAATCAAAATAACGATAAATAGGGCTTGTTGTAACAGGGAAGCAAGGCTAACAGCGTTGATTGTAAATTCTACTTTGATGTCAGCGGCGCTATTAACGGCAAATTGTGGCCGGATAGAATTAAATCTTGATTCAACAAACTTAGCAAAAGCGGGTAGTTGAATAGGGGATTGGATATTGATTACTTCTTTACCGTCGTAATCACGCAATATAAAAGAAGAAAATGTATTTCCATCAGCAAGTGCGCGCTGAATTTTCTCTGGGTTTATTTCAGAGATAGAATGAGAGTTAATATAGTTACTAACTACGAGTTGTGCTTTCTTTTGGGCATTACTTGCAGCACCGTCGAAGGCCGCAGCTATAAAATAACCGCCAACACTTGCAAATAGTAGCCAAGATAACAATTGTATAAATATAAGTTTTTTAAAGCCAGCCATGTCTTAGTCTTTCAGTCGTCCAAAAGGGAAGGAGTCAAATCCTTGATCAATCAAAATTTCTTATACTTGTCAGTATGATTAACAGAGTGTATTAATTTGATATGTGTAGGGTAGTGGAATTATACAGGAAAGTCTATTTGATTTGTGCAAGTTAAGTTGGCTCCCCCTCCCCGACTCGAACGGGGGACCTGCGGATTAACAGTCCGTCGCTCTAACCAACTGAGCTAAGGGGGAACTACAATAACTTATATGATTTGGCTCCCCCTCCCCGACTCGAACGGGGGACCTGCGGATTAACAGTCCGTCGCTCTAACCAACTGAGCTAAGGGGGAACTACAATCATATTACATAAACTTGGCTCCCCCTCCCCGACTCGAACGGGGGACCTGCGGATTAACAGTCCGTCGCTCTAACCAACTGAGCTAAGGGGGAATCGTTTATGGTTGAAAAACTTGGCTCCCCCTCCCCGACTCGAACGGGGGACCTGCGGATTAACAGTCCGTCGCTCTAACCAACTGAGCTAAGGGGGAAGCGTATATGCCTTTCAACGGGGCGAAATATTAATGACCGCGCCGCAAACTGTCAACACATAAAAGTCATAAATTAAAAAAAGAAGTCTATTCGATGTTTTTATGTTCGATCTGATGGTTTTATGACAGAGATTGCCTGTTTATTGATTAGTTACCCGCGGTTTAAAAACAGGCAAAACCAAAAGAACGCCTGTTATTTAAACAAACGCGACAATTGAATAATCACGTAAATGATTATTTGGATACTCAAATGGAGTCAAATTTATAAAATCAGTCTTTTCCTATGAGAATTAAAAGAATGTGTTCAGTACTTCTTATTGATTAAATATTAACTTCTTTATTTGTTTCGAACTGTATTTATAGATGAGCAAGTAAAATAAAGAGAGTTTTAATAAAAATACGTTAATAACGCGGTGGCATGCTTTCATTTCAAATTATTGTAGGTAGTTATATTTAAAAACAGCTAACTAGCTTATATGGAGTGTACAGAAAAGAGGTTTAGTGAGACTCAAAGATAGTGTATTTGTAACTAACAGATCTAAGTGATAAACAGGGAATAGATAAGAATAGATGGGAAAACGTGGGAGAAATAAGGGTTTAAGGCCAGTTTAACTAAAATTAAGCGCGATCTTAAAAAGTGCGAAAAAATGATAAACGAAAGTGCGAAACCGCGATAAACACGGCTTGCATTGATAAATTAAAAGATAAGCTCAGCTTTTACAATTTTACCTAGAAGCCCCAACGTTTTTAAAATATAACGCGATTCTGTTTCGCCACCTTCAACGCTAAAGATCAGGTCTTTACGTTCAGAGTTATCAAATACCAGTTTAAGGCTTGTGTTTGTTAGAACTAGCCTAGCTGCAAAATAACTGCCATTCATAGGGTTTAGAAAACCATACATGTTGTTTGCATCCACATACTTAGCCGAAGTATCAACAAATACAGTTGCACCAGGAGGTATCAATTTGTGTGATATTTCACTTAGTTCTACGCGGATAAGATCATCAGTTATACCGTAGCCTGGAGTTACTTCATTTACTGATTTAACTTCATAATAGCCTTTTTTACCGGGTTCTAACGCTTTTACAGCCTTATTTATAGCGTACTCAGAAGCTTTAGAGTCTTCTAGGCGCTTAATTAACATCTCATCTAACGGCACATCAACCAAGGCCGCAAACTCAACCAAGTAATCAAAAGGGGGATCGCGACTGTCCTCATATTTAGATTGAGTATTACGATGCACTCCAGTGCGCTCGGCAACAGTACCGATGTCTAAGAACTTCCGTTCTCTTAGCGCCTTTAAGTATTGATTGAATGCTGTCATTTAATTTACGTCAGTGTTCGGATGAGTAGACATAATAGTATTTAATCACACAAGCGAGTGCATACAAAATAAAAATTAAAAAAGCCCCTTATTTCAAACCGCGATCCTTTCGCACTTGAAAGCGCGAAGCGCGATCCAGCCAGAACATACCTTTACAAAAATAAATATCAAATGAAATCAATGCACTAAAACCTATGCATACGATTGTGTGCAAATAAAGCTTGCGCGCACAACTTTGTATGCACTATATTGTGTGCATGAATACAAAATACACACGTTAAGGTGCATTGAATGGAAAGTGCAGATCGTCCAGGCTGGACGGTAACAGAAATAAAAGCAGCACTAGAGAGCGAAGGTTGGTCATGTCGTCAACTTTCATTTAGTCGCGGCTATACGTCTAATGCTGTGCAAACTGCACTGCATAGGCCTTACCCATTAGTTGAAAAGATTATTGCCGGAGTTATTGGTGTAAGTGCCTTTGAAATATGGCCAGAACGCTATGGTAAAGATGGTAAGCCAAATCGTAAAGCTGGACGTCGCAGTAACAGAAGGAGTGTGTAATGGAACTATACACAGCACATCAAATTGCAGCATATATGCTCGTTAATAAGCGCAGCATACAAATTAAAGCAAAGAATGAAAATTGGCCATTTACTGAAATAAAAGGTCGAGGTGGGAAAGTACGCAAGTATGCACTGGCTGATCTTCCTGCACACATTTGTGTGCAATTGAAAGAAGCAATACTTAAAGAAACAGCCAGCCCAGCAGCCGAAGCGGGAAAAGCTTATCTTGCTGTAAATGAACAAAGTGATCGCTTTAATCAAGAGCAAGCAACGAAGCAAAAGCATCAGCAGCTAAAACAGTTAGCAGGGCTTGAGAATATCCCACCCAAAGCAAGTGCGAAAATCTATTTATTAAACGCAGCAAAAGAGTTTGTAAGTGCGAACAACCTTGCAAAAGTGGCTGGTTTTGACCTGTTCAGTGAGCGCTATAACCAAGGCATGTTAGATATTCCAGCAGAGTACCAAAGCTTAATCCCATCAGTATCGCGTATTACCTTATTGCGCTGGCAAAAAACGGTAGATCAAAAAGGCATAGCCGGGCTTGCGGTTAAAGCAAAACGCTCAGGCAAATCAATCATCGACTCTGATCCAGAGCTTAGTGATTTTTGCATAGCGATGATTTATGAATACCCACACGTAAAAGCGACACAAGTAAAAGAAGGTTTAGTAGCACGTTTTTATCAAGTAGGTAAAGCAATCCCAGCAGAAACCACAATTCGCGAGTGGCTAACTCGTTGGAAGCGCGACAACAGCGCGCTCTATACAAAAATGGCGAACCCAGATGCTTGGAAAAACAAGTATATGTCTGCCATGGGTAAAATGGACGAAAACATTAAACGTATTAATCAGTTGTGGGAGTTCGATTCAACCCCGTCTGATGTAATGCTAGTAGATGGCCGCCACTCACTAATCGGAATTATCGACGTTTTCACGCGCCGTACTAAAGTCGTGATCCACCCAACCAGTGACAGCACCGGTATTTGTTTAGTTATCCGTAAAGCGATACTTGATTGGGGTATACCCGAAATTGCTCGCACAGATAACGGCAAAGACTACACATCAATTCAAATTACTAGTGTGTTTGATGCACTCGACATAAAGCACGAAACAACACGCCCATTTAGCGGTGAAGAAAAGCCATATATCGAGCGTTTTTTCAAAACGTTCTCACATGATTTGGCCGAGCTGCTAACAGGGTATATTGGCCATAACGTATCAGAACGCCAAGCAATCGAAGCGCGCAAAACCTTTGCACAGCGCTTATTAGCAAAGCAGGGCGGCGATAAATCAGCAATCGAAATCAACATGACAGCCCAGCAGCTGCAAGCGTTTGTAGATAATTGGATTGACAACCGTTACCACCACAAGCCACACAGCAACATAGGCAACAAAACACCATTCGATTTATTCGCAGCAAGTCGCGACCAAATCAAAGTGATCAAAGACGAGCGCTTACTCGATGTAATGCTACAGCCAGTACCTACAAACCGTGGTTTACGTACTGTTGGTAAAGAAGGGCTTAAAGTTGCGGGTGGTTTCTATATCGCAGCAGAGTTAGGCGCAATAGTAGGCGATGAAGTGCTATGCAAATGGGACCCTAAAAACGTAGGCCGTATTTTTGTATTTAATCGCATGAATAACGAGTTTATTTGTATCGCAACAGACCACGAAATCGAATCAGCAGGCATGACACGTCAAGACGTAGCACACCATGCAAAACGTAGCCAATCAGCGGAAACATCACGCAAGTTAAAAGAGCTTAAAAAGACCGCTAAATCAGTAAATGTATCAGATATAGCAAACGAAGTGCTCAGCCATTACAGCGTGCAAAATAAAGCCTTTGCAACGTTACCTAAACAGTCGGTTGAACACACTAACGTGATTACCCAGTCAGCGATAAAAGCGCTTGATAGCAAGCCAGTAACAACCTACAGCGACGAGCAATTAAGTGAGTTTGAAAAGCGCCGTAAGCAGCTAGAAAACGAAGCCGCAGCAGCTGATGTAAACCCAACACCGCTCTTTAACAACACCCGAGATAAAGCCATGTATCACAAAAAACAGCGCCTAACGAATCAGTTAAGTGATGTAGATGCAGGTTGGCTTAATACGTGGGAACAGCAAAACCGTGCCTTATCAGCACGACTTGACGACCTATTAACAGAAATGAATGCAGCACCCGCTGCACCAACTCAATTACACAAACAGTAAAGGAATAAATCATGAAAACCAAAATCGCAATCGTAAGTAACGTAGTAGCCACACAATTAATGGTTGAGTCACTTAATCAGCGTGCCCATGGCGTACCAGGTATAGGCTTAATTTACGGTGATCCAGGTCTTGGCAAAACTACTGCCACAGCATGGTTAGTAAACCGCTGTAACGGTATTTACATTCGTGCTACGTCTGCCATGAGTTTAACCCAG
Organism: Pseudoalteromonas sp. NEC-BIFX-2020_002; assembly: GCF_013002825.1. Taxonomy (NCBI): domain Bacteria; kingdom Pseudomonadati; phylum Pseudomonadota; class Gammaproteobacteria; order Alteromonadales; family Pseudoalteromonadaceae; genus Pseudoalteromonas; species Pseudoalteromonas sp. NEC-BIFX-2020_002. The sequence continues at coordinate 53,121 of NZ_JABEPJ010000022.1, read as the reverse complement.
TTGCTGCGCCAAATAGTTAAAGAACTAAGCGGCCCAGATATTTACACTCGTGAAGCCATGCTTAACTACATCATAGAGCACATGGCTATCTCTAACCGCACCTTATTTATAGACGAAGCAGACTACCTATTAAACGACAAAAACACCCTAGAAATAGTGCGTGATATACACGATTTAACTTACTGCCCAGTAGTTCTAATTGGTATGGAATCAGTGCGCCGTAAATTACAGCGTCATCGTCAATTCTATAACCGTATTTCAGAATGGTTAGAGTTCAAGCCAACTCAGTTTGAAGACTTACAAATCATTGTTAACGCAGTAATCGAACCAGTGCTAACTATCCAAGATGATTTACTTAAACAGCTACTTAGCGATACAGATGGCGAAGTACGCCGCATTATCACAGGGCTTTCAAAGGTTGAAGCATTTGCACTGGCGAACGGCCTAACCAGTATCGACCTACAACAGTGGGGCTCAAAAGAATTTTTCCTTAAAAAAGCGTAAGGAGAAATCAGTGAGCCGCCAAAAATTACAAGACGCATGGCAAGCAATGAAAATCCTAAAGCGATTTTCATTGCAGCAAGTGCGCGACGCAGTACAGCACACCACATTAGATAGCTTAAAAGTCTTTGCAAAGCGCTTAGTCTCAGCAAATGCAATTGCTGAACATGTTGATCATGAAGACGTTAACTACAGCATTTTAAATGCCAGTTACAACCCGTTTGAACAACCTGTAAACAGCGGTGTAACTAATAACAATTCCGGGAGGCAGCGTATGTGGCAATCAATGCGCATTCTAAACGAATTCGATGCAGGGCAAGTGGCAAGTACCGCGAACGTATCGCTGTCATCAGCTCGCTCATATATCTCAATACTCAAAAAAGTAGGGTACATATTTGTTGTAAAAAACGCCCCACGGTCAGGTTCATTAATTGAGCGAGCAGGAGAGTCAACTATTTATCGATTACTTAAAAATACAGGGCCTAAACGCCCAATACCCAAAACTAGAGGCGTGTTTGATGCCAACACAAATAAGCTTGCAAAGTTCAATGTAGTAAAACGTAAGCCCGTGCAAATGGCCCCAGTAAAGCTAGGAGAGGCACATGACTACCAATAATTGGTTAGACGTTTTAAGGGAAGAAATAGCAAAGCAAGGAATGCGAGCTGTAGCTGAAAAACTCGGTGTCAGTAAAGCAACGGTTAGCCAAGTTGTAAACGACAAATACAAAGCCTCTACACATGTAATACAGCAACGTGTAGAGGGCGTATTTATGGCGTTTGTAGTTAATTGTCCAATATTAGACGACATACCAGTAAACGTATGCCTAGAGCACCAAGCTAGAAAATTTGCCGCAACCAATCATGTGCGTGTAGCGCTTTATAGAGCATGTCGTAATGGTTGCCCACACTCAAAACTATGCGGGAGTAAATAACAATGTCTGCACCCAAAAGACTCAATACATTCGGCGAGCTTAAACAGCTTGTAAAGCTTGCTGAAGAACTTGGTTTGCCTAACAACGCTCAACTAACAATATGCGGCTTAGATGGCATTAGTGTTAGAGCTAGAAAAGAAAGCCCAGCGGTTATGGCTTTTGACGAATATGACTACATCGAGCAAGGAGAATAACCATGCAACTACGCAACGCACTAAAAGAACTACAAAAACAAGGGCTGCAAGTTATCAGCTCACACAAAGGCTTTAGTCGTCACATTATCGAAGTGGCAGGCAAAGCCCCAGCTCATTTACCAGTAATAACAGAAACCAAAAACGGGCAAACCCGCCAAGTTCGCCCAGCAAAATTGCACGGCCAAATCATCATGTTTATAGAAGGATAAACCACCATGCCAAAAGAGTTTTTAATCAATCATAAAGGCCACCAAGTACCGCTTAAAGCCATTCGCCCAGCCGACATAATTCGTCATGAGTTCGTGCAAAAAGCGATTGAACTAGCCAAGGCTCAAAGCTATCACCTTGCTGAGTTTAAAAAGCAACAAATGGGCGAGTTTGACGCATTCATGGGCTTACTAGCCCAAGAGTACGCAGTCGAAATGGGCGGTAAAAAGGGCAACGTCACACTACGCAGTTTTGATCACAAGCAAAAAATCACCCTGCAAGTACAAGAAAGCATCGAGCTTGGCCCTGAGCTGCTAATAGCAAAAGACTTAATCGACGAATGCTTAAACGAATGGAGCGCAAACGCTAACGAAAATCTAAAGCTCATCATTGAGCAAACCTTTGCCACCGATAAAAAAGGCAAAGTTAGCGTGCAAAAAGTACTTGGCTTGCGTCGCCTTAAAATCACCGACGACAGCGGTAAATGGCAGCGTGCTATGGACATCATAGCCGATGCAATCCAAGTCATAGACTCAACCCGTTTTATACGTTTTTACGAAACTGTAGGCGAGTTAGAGCGCGCAATTTCACTTGATATAGCAAAGCTGTAAAGGGGAAAAATCATGGAAGTTAAATCAACAATTCAAGTAAACGAACACAGCGACTTACAAAGCATTGTAACCCTCGTAGCTAAAAGCAAAGAGCCAGTAAATATCAACTTTGTATTTCAAAACATCACATTTGTAGTGCAAAGCCAGCTGGTAAGTATTAACCCACCAGTGCAAAAAGGCATAACACAACCCAATTAAGTAACCCAAAAGCGCGCACGGATGCGGCTTTTTATCAAAGCTTTTTCAATTAGCAAGAGCTTTGATAAACAGCAAACACAGGAGGCACTATGACCACCCCCAATACACAAATAACGCCCCGCCTACAGCTCAAAGAGCTGGCCGCATTGGTTAAGTTTTTAGAGCTATCGCATACCTTCGCAATAGATAGCAGCGTGTTTACACAGCAAGAAGGCGCTGACATATGCCAAAGCTATTTAAGCCTACGCGAGCAGTTAGAAGAGTTTAAAAATAATGACTAAAGCAAAGCTAATACAGCTAATTCATATAGCTAAAAGCCAACTAGGGCTAGACGACGACACCTACCGCGCCGCATTGCTCGGCTCAGCGGGTAAAACGTCATGCAGCCAAATGAGCCTACCCGAGCTAAACCAAGTGCTAGAGCACTTTAAAAAAGCAGGGTTTAAAACCAAAGCTAAACGACGTTTAAGCCCAAAATCAGATCCAAAGCAACATGGCGAAATAAACAAAATCCGCGCTATTTGGATCACCATGCATAAACAGGGTTTTGTACGTGATGGCTCAGAAACGGCCTTAGATGCCTACGTAAACCGCATGCTAAATCGTGCAAAAGTGGGGGCAAACGTCAGTTATCACACCCATTTTTTAACTCAAAAGCAAGCTGTTCAAGTGCTAGAGTCACTTAAAAAGTGGCACCAGCGCGAATTACGAAAAGAGCAACAACGAGGTAATAATGGCTAATCATACAGAGCAGCAAACAGAGCTATTTGGTAGCAGTGTTGAAGAGCTGCAACATTGCCTTACTAAGCTATCACCAGATGATGCCGCAGCCGTCCGCAAGCGCTGGCCCAGCAACTTACAATCATTAGCGTTACTCATAGAGGCCGAATTAACTAAAGCTAAAATTAATGATCCACGCATCGTAGGTGAGGCAATCACCTTGGCAATAGGGCATTACTTTGGTGGCCGCGATGTATATATACCAACAGATAAACGCTTAAAAGCAGCGCTGCGCGATATTCAAATATGGCAAGAGTTTAACGGCTATAACATGGAAAGCTTAGCTATTAAGTTTGGGCTAACCCAAAGGCGTGTTGCTGAAATTATTCAGCAACAGCGCAGGGTTGAGGTTGAAAGGAGGCAGAGAAGTTTGTTTTAGCTGAAGAGCTAAGAGCTAAGAGCTAAGAGCTAACTCAAATGCGTTAGCCTTGATGTTTGCAATTTCATAAACTCCGTAACTAGTGATAGTTATAGCTGTATCGGGATTAAAGTCACTTAACCCTGTTTCTGTTTCTATTAAAGAGTCATCCTCTAAATCAGCACATATACTAGTGAGTTTAGGAGAATCTATTAAATTTTCAAGATGAGCAAATTTAATTCCTTCTGTATCAGTTTGATTTTCATATATATACTCTAAAATTTTTAACTTTGTTAGTTCAAGTGAATTTAAACGATCATTTAAAGTACTTTCAGGTATTTTCGCCTTAGCAAGCAATGGAGTTAATCTCTCAAATTTAGAGATCTTTTGTTTGTCATTTTCACTTTGCTCTTTTAAAGTTTTAATTGCACTTCTATAAGATTCCTTATTACTTTTATGAATATCATTAATCTTCTTCTGGGTGGCGTAGTAAATTGTAACTTCAAGATATTCAATAAACTTTAAAAAAATACCGTGCAATAAAGAACTTGCAGGTATCAAAATTGCTAAAAAAAATGTCGCAAGAAGTGGATAACATAAAAGTGTTTCAATAGAAGAGAAATTTTCATTAATTGATTTCAATTTATAAACCACTTTATCATCAGCAAAAAGAAGATAGTAAATAGGCTTCCAATTGAAGATTAACCATGAGATTACGAAGCTGCCGAGAAGAGGGTGTGATATTCGGCTTTTGACTGCGTCAGTAGTTGAGTTAAAAAGCTCTGATATTGAAGACATCATAAATCCTTTTGTTTATAGTTATGTATTATGACAATTAAAAGGGATATTACATGAGTCGATTTAACTGGGATAGTGAAACAACCTTCCTTAAAGAAAAATTACCCCCTGACCTGCTCGATAGAGCAAAACATGCAAGTTTTCTTACGAAGACTATCAACAATGAGGTGAATCCGAACAGAGGGGGTGACATTGACAGTATTAAGAGTCATGTTTTGAACTTAAATGCTGATTGGGGGGCTGGGAAAACTTACTTTTTGAAGCGGTGGGCTAACTCATTAAAGCAAGATCATCCAGTCGTTTATATTGATACATGGTCAACGGATTACCTGGAATCACCTCTAATTACTGTGTTAACTGAGCTACTAGAGCAATTAAAAGAGCAAACGTCGAAAAAAGGAACTGAGTCTGCAATTGAAAAAGCAGATAATGTACTTAAAAAAGCTGCACCTAAAGTTGCAAGTGCCGTGATGAAGAAGTTTCTAGGATTTGATTTAAGTGTGTTTTCATCTGGTAGTGAAGCTGAAACAACAGATACTAAATGTAATGATGCTAGTAACCCAAGTGAGAATAAAAAAAATGAAATTAATTTTGCTGCTGCTGGTGAAGCGATACTTAGTCAATTTTATAGTGAACACAAAAGCCACAAACAGAATGTAGAGGCATTAAGTAAATCTATAAAAGATTGGGTAAAACTAGTTAAAGAAAACCCTGTTGATACAAGTCGTACGGCTATAATTGATTATCCTGCATATATTTTTATCGATGAATTAGATAGGTGTAAACCAACTTATGCGGTAGAAATGCTAGAAGCAATAAAGCATGTTTTTGATATACCAGGCCTTGTCTTTGTAGTAGCAACAAATACCAAAGAATTACAGCATACAATAAAAGCTGTATATGGCGTTGGCTTTAACGCTGAGTCATATTTAAATCGTTTTTTTGACAGTAAGTATTTTATCAGAACCTCACTTTCAGCGGAGATGCTGTCAACTCACTGTGATCTGCATTTTTTAGAGCCTGCGTTTCTGTCTGAAAAGGAGATTTTACTTTTTCCATTTGTAGAGGAAGCAAAGGTAAAATTATTAAGTTTTGCCGTTTCATTGTTTAATGCTTATGAAATAGCTCCTAGAGAAGCAATAAAAATATTAAATAGGTTTAAGTTTTTGGTAATTTCTCATGAAAAAACAGTTTTGGATGCGAGTTTGCTCTTACTAATGATTACTTTGTTAAGTCACAGTAAAGGATTATATGATGATTTCCTAAAAAGAATTGAGACTAGGGAGTTTACTAATTTTGATATACATGCTAGCAGAAGAGAAATTTCTCAAGTTTTTAATAATATAAAAATAGATTATTACAATGAAAAACTTATCGATAAATTAATTAGTGATGTTGAACAAATAGATAAGCGCAGCGTAAGCTATTTCTCATATCCAAGAGCAATGAACTTTACATACGTTTTAGCTGAGTTAGGGGAAAGGAAGTACGAAAGTTTAGAAAAATTAATTGGGGCCATGAGAAGTAGTGAAGGTAAAAGAGCTGGTCGCAGTCGACAAGATTTTGAATTATTGATTCAGATATTGAAGCACACCTGTGAAGTAAATGTCGATATAGATAAATATAAAGATGTTGTCGAACTAGCAAATAACCTTGATATGGCATAATTCCCGAAATCCCGCAAGGCCATTAATCAAGGCTAACTAACCACAATACCGAAAAACAACAAGGTTTTTCGGTATGCTCCCAACTCTAAATTACTTTAAACAATCGCCCGAAATACAAGCGACGCTTGCCCCGTACTCGCTTAAATTTGCCCAGTGTATATTGCCAATCCTTTATTTAGAGGGCGGTTTACGCAGTGACGGCGGGTTAAACAATGTAGCCTCAGACCGTGGCGGCCTTACCAAATACGGTATTAGCCAGCGCGCATACCCAAACCTAGACATTAAAAACCTAACCCTTGCCCATGCTGTACGCCTTTATCACCGTGATTATTGGCGCGCTATGTACTGCGAGCAAGTCCCCGAAGGTGTTGATTTTATGCTTTTGGATGGTGCAGTGCAGCACGGCGCACCCGCAATGACCCAATTAACCCAGCGCCAAGTCAATGCAAAACCCGATGGCCGCATGGGACCAAAAACCCTAGCCGCTATTGTAGAGCGCCCAGCGCTTAGCTTAACCGTATTGCTCAGCGTAAACCGTGGCCGTAAGTACGCCCGTATTTGCGCAAATGACCCAAGCCAAAAACCAAACCTAGAGGGCTGGTATAACCGCTTGGCTCATGCCTCTGAATACGCTGTTAAACAGCTGTTAGAGGTGCATTAAATGGGCAGTAATTGGGATTGGTCATATCAAAAAGGCCGCGAGAAACGTATGGAATTAGAGGTTGATGCACGCATGCACAATATGCCATTCGATCCACGCAAAATACCACTACACAGCCACTGCGGCACAATGCAAAGCTATTTCAATAGTGGCTGGCAATCAGTTAGAGCCATCGACATACAGCTTCGCGTAGACGGTCAACAAAGCTTTAAAAACGCCCGTGAAGCCCTTAAAAAACGTTTTGGAGAATCTAATGGCCGCTAAAGTAAAGCCACTCACTACAGCACAAAAAACTGTAATTAAAGAGCTGGCACTTACCTTAGTGTTTAGCGAAATAGAGCAACACGTAGTTAAGCCAAGCTACGAAGAGGCCACGGGTAAAAAATACGACTCACAACACCCTGAATCATTTACCAACACCATGTTAAACAGCAATCCCAAAGCTAAACAGGTATGGCACGCCTTGCAGGCCGCAATTAAAAAAGAGCACAAGCGCCAGCACAGGCTTTTCAAGGAGAGTGAAAATGGCAATTAAAAATTGGTTTAACGTGGTCGAGCCTGTCACCAACTTAATTGATGATCTGTTTACCAGCGACGAAGAACGCCAAACCATTACCAACGAACTCAAGCGCATTGAGAACACAGCCCAAAGCCAAGTACTAGAGCTTGAGGGCAAAATTGTAGAGCTACAAGGCAAAGTGCTAGAGGCTCAATCACAAATAATTACCGCCGAGGCCAAAGGCGAAAGCTGGCTTCAACGTAACTGGCGGCCTATCACCATGCTGACGTTTTTAATTTTGGTGTGTCTGGATTCATTCGGTTTATTAGCGTTTCGACTATCAGAGCAAGCATGGGATTTACTACAGCTTGGCATCGGTGGCTACGTTATTGGCCGCACCGTTGAAAAGGCCGCACCAAGCGTTAAGCAAGGCATTAAAAACGTAATTGAAAAAGTAAGGAGACCACAGTGAGCAAATTTGACGACGCGCAAAAAATTGAGCAGCACCTGTTAGATGCCGCGCTATCCATGCATCGCGAAAAATCAAACAAACCAGGGGCAGAGTTTTTGCACTGCCAAGAGTGCGGTATTGAGATTCCAGCCGCCCGGCGTAAAGCAGTTAAAAACTGTAGTACCTGTGTTGAGTGCCAATCACTCATTGAAATACAACAACAGCATAACAGGACTTAACGTGATTGAACTTTTAGAAAAATGGCAAACCTTGCTTGTAGCAATAGCAACCGCCGCAGGCGTATTAATTATGGCGTTTTTATATATGCGATTCCCGTCTCGCCGCGAGTTCAACAAATATAAAGAGCAGTCACAGCAGCAAGTAAGCCTAGTTAAAACTGATGTTCAAGAGCAGTTAACAGCACATAAAAATGAACTGCAAGAACAGCTTAAATCGGTTGAAAAAAGCGTAAGTCACGATGTGCAAGAGCTTGAAAAACGCTTAGACAAAGTGCCAACAATTGAAGACTTACACGAACTAGAGCTAAACCTAGAGCGCCTTAACACCAACATTGAATCAGTTAAGCCAGGGCTAAAGAATGTTGAAAAGTTAACAGCCTTACTAATGGAAAACGAACTAAGAGAAAAGCGAAATGGCAGTAATTAACGATAAGTGCCGTTGCGGCGCAGCAATAACAGTCCTTACAGACACAGATAAAGCCGAGGCTTGTTATAAAAATATAGCTGCTCAGGTTGTCACAACCAGCCCTTAAGCCCCACCCATAGGAAAAAACCACCATGGCAATGTTACAAGTTCAAGCCGAGCACCAACGAATTAGCATATTAATAACGCTAAAAGAATCCGCCGATTTTGGCGCTAACACCAGCATGCTAGCCGATGTACTACAGCGCTATGCACTGGGTTGCAGTCGCGATCAGCTTAAAACCTTACTCAATTGGTTAGAGCAAAACGGCTATCTAACACTCGATAAACTCACAGAAAACACATGGGTTGCCCGTATTACGCAATCAGGCATAGACGTAGCTGAGGGCATAAGCGTAGTGCCAGGCATTAAACGCCCAGGGCCACGAGGTTAACTATGAGCGAGTCAATCCGCAGAGGCCAACCCAGCAAAGTTGATTTGCTGCCCGAGGATATTAAAAAGCAGCTCGACTCAATGCTGCGCGACAAACGCTTTAGCCAGGGGGAAATACTCGACGCTGTTAACACGCTTATTATTGAGTCTGGCTTAGATGACGGCGCAACTATTAGCCGCAGTGGCCTTAGCCGTCATGCACAAAAAACCGAAGCTGTAGGCCAAAAGCTACGCGAATTACGCGAGACAACTAAAGCGCTTACAGCTGAACTTGGCGATAAACCTACGGGCGATACCACTAAACTGATTTTAGAAATGGCTCGTACTCAGTTGTATCGTGTATTACAGCAGCAAGTAACGAATCCAGATGACGAACCGATAGACATTGCAATCATAAAAGACGCCATGCTCGCAGCCCAGCGCCTAGAGCAAACCGCTATGGCCGCCCACAAACGCCAGCAAGAAATAGAAAAAGCCTATGCGCAAAAGCTCGCTAAAGACCTAGACCAAAAGGTTAAAAACGAAAACTTACCGCAAACCGCAGACGACATGCTGGCCTTTTTCAAACGCGACATATTAGGGCTTAAACATGACTAGCACAGCGCAAAGCATTACCCAAACTAACGAACTACCACTGAGTAAAGTGGCAGGTTCGTTAGCGGTTGCCATGGGCACCGACATACTTTTTGGTTATCAAAAAGCATGGATGGAAGACGAGGCAATAGTAAAAATTGCCGAAAAGTCTCGCCGTACTGGGTTAACCTTTGCCGAAGCGCTAGACGACGTACTAAGCGCAGCTGCACCCGCAAACGCACAAAACACCTATTATCTTGGCTCGGATAAAGAAATGGCTAAGGAGTTTATAGACGCTTGTGCATTTTGGGCGCAAAAGCTCAACATGGTGATGGGGGAAGTCGAAGAGGGCATATTTGAAGAAAAAGACCCAGACGGCACCAAGCGATCAATCAATACCTTTGAAATTAAGTTCCCAAGTACCGGTAAAAAAATAGTAGCGCTAAGCTCAAACCCGCGCAACTTACGTGGCCGCCAAGGTAACGTAGTAATAGACGAAGCCGCATTCCACGACAAGCTAGACGAAGTACTAAAAGCTGCAATGGCGCTTACCATGTGGGGCGGGCGAGTACGTATTATTTCGACCCATAACGGCGTAGATAACCTATTTAACACCCTAATAACCCAAGCTCGGCGCGGTCTTAAAAAGTACTCTGTACATCATATTCCTATTGATAAAGCGCTTAGGCATGGGCTTTATAAACGTATTTGTTTAGTGAGTGGGCAAGAGTGGACGCAAGCAAAAGAAGACGCATGGCTCGCTAATCAAGTTGATTTTTACCCCACACAGGATGCCGCTAACGAGGAGCTATACTGTGTACCAAGCCAAGGCGCAGGCCAATACCTAAGCCGCCGCCTGCGCGAACGTGCCTTAAGTGATGACTGCAAAGTACTACGTTATGAAGCGCCCACCGACTTTGAAAGCTGGACCGAAGAGCAGCGCGTAAAAGACGTAGCGACTTGGTGTAAGCAAAATATTGACGAGCTTATAAGTAGGTTAAATCCTGATCTAACTCACGCCTTTGGTGAGGATTTCGCCCGTAAAGGCGATTTATCCGTATTCAGTATTGGTGAGATAAACCAAGACACCAGCCTAACCGTGCCGTTTATGGTTGAGCTGCGCAACGTAACTTACGAGCAGCAAAAGCAAATCATGCTGTATATTTGTGACCGTTTACCAAAATTACGTGGCCTTGCCTTTGACGCCACAGGTAATGGCGGTTACTTAGCCGAAGCTGCCAGCCTTAAATACGGCACAGAGTTAGTTGATAGCGTGCATTTATCGCAAGCCTGGTATCGCGAGTGGATGCCAAAACTAAAAGATTACTTTGAAACTGACAACATCACATTACCAAAAGACCAGGACGTACTAGACGACTTAGGCCAAATCAAACTTAAAAACGGCATTGCACAGGTAGATAAGGGTAAAAACACCGGTAGCGATGGCAACAAACGCCACGGCGATAGCGCGGTATCAATAGCCATGCTAATTCGCGCCGCAGAGATGGACGGCAGTGCCATTGAGTTTACTGAACTACCGGGTAAAACGCAGGAATCATCAAGTACCAACTATATGCGCCCAGACCATAGTGGTGATATGGCAAGTGACCACAAAGCAGCATGGTAGCGCACCGCTTTAGGGTGTTTTATCAAGAGATATTCACCGCCCAAGTACAGCAATTAGATATAACAGCCGCCAGTTTAGCCAAGGCCCACCAACATACTAAGGCGCTTGATATATACGTACTAAGCATTAAGCCCATCATTAAAGTTAGAGTAAACCCATGACCCAAATAGTAGATATTCACGGCAACCCAATTAAATCAACCGACTTTAAGCAAGCCCAAACCGAGCAAGATAGCCGAGTGGGCATGCTGATGCGCCAATTTGCGGAGCACCCAAGCGAGGCCCTTACCCCCGCAAAATTAGCGCAATTACTAAAAGAGGCCGACGCAGGCAACTTAGCGGCCATGGCCGACCTAGCAAAAGACATGGAAGACAAGGACGGCCACTTGTTTAGTGAGCTTACCAAACGCCGCCGAGGCTGGCTTAAATACGATTGGTCAGTAGAACCGCCCCGTAACGCAACAGAGCAAGAAGAAAAAGACGCCGCTGCAATTCAAGAAATACTAGAAGATGCCACTTGGTTAGAGGATCTACTTTTTGATTGCAGCGATGCAATACTAAAATCATTTTCCTGTAACGAGTTAAGTTGGGCGTTTGATAGCGGCGAGCATATTATTACCGGCTATGAATTTCGCGACCAAAACCTATTCCAAACTCATCCAGACAACCGCAACCAGTTAATGCTGCGCGACAACAGCTACACAGGCCAAGCGCTAAATCCGTTTGGCTGGTGCGCGCATATTCACCGCAGTAAATCGGGGTATATTCACCGCACTGGGTTAACCTCAACGGTGGCATGGCCGTACTTATTTAAAAACTATTCAATTCGCGACCTTGCTGAGTTCCTAGAGATTTACGGCTTACCACTGCGTTTAGGTAAGTACCCCAATGGCGCAAGTGATGATGAAAAAGCCACTTTGTTACGTGCCGTGCTTAGCATCGGCCATAACGCAGGCGGCATTATTCCCAAGGGCATGGAGATTGAATTTCAAAATGCCGCTAATGGTCAATCAGATCCATTTGAAGCCATGATCAAGTGGTGTGAAACCACCCAAAGCAAAGCTGTATTAGGAGCAACACTAACGAGCCAAGCGGACGGTAAAACCAGCACTAACGCGCTTGGTAATGTTCACATGGACGTACTAAACGACATAACCGAAAGTGACTTAAAGCAAGTGGCTAACACCATTACGCGCGATATTATTTACCCAATGCACGCGCTTAACTCTAAAAGTTACTCAGGCGCGCGCCGTATCCCACGCTTTAAATTTGACACCAGCGAAGCAGAAGACATTGCCCAATTAGCTCCAGCACTCAAAATACTCACCGAAGTTAATTACCCAATTCCTGCAAAATGGGTGAGCGAAAAAACCCAAATCCCACTCCCAGAAAAGGGCGAGGCTATTTTAAGCTTAACTCCAATAACAGAGCCTGCCGCCGCGCTAAAAGGCTTTGCTGCACTTAAAAACGCACCGCAAAAAGACAACGCCGACTTAGTTGCCGAGCAGCTGACAGCACAAGCACAAATGCACTTAAACAGCATGAGCGATGCGGTAACCGAGCTGGTCAAAAACGCCAGTAGCTTAGAAGAAATACGCGACGGCATACTTGAATTAGAGCCACAAATAAGCACAGAGGGCCTTACTGAGATAATGGCAAAGGCAATGGCAGCAAGTGAGTTATTAGGCGCACTAGAAGTGGATGAGGGCCGTTAAATGGCTGTTAGATATGGCTCACTGCCATTTGATGATGGCATAAACTTTTTTCGGCAAAAGCTAAACACACCTAGCAGCAGCTGGGATGATGTATGGCAAAGTGCTCACAACCGCGCGTTTATGGTTGCAGGCGTAACCAAAGCCGACATGCTAAATGACTTTTACACCTCAGTTGATAAAGCCATAAGCGAAGGTAAAAGCCTGGGCTGGTTTCAAAACGAATTTAATAATATCAAAACGCGTTACGGTTGGGAGCATAACGGCCAGCCAGCTTGGCGCAGCCAGTTAATATACGAAACCAATATACGCCAAGCCTATAACGCAGGGCGCGAGGGGCAAATACAAGCGCTTAAAGCAAGCCGCCCTTATGCGCTATACAAACATGGCGATAGTGAGACACCACGCGTACTGCACTTGAAGTGGGACAACTTGGTGCTACCAGTTGATGATCCATGGTGGGCCACCCACAGCCCACAAAATGGCTGGGGCTGCAAATGTAAAAAGTTTAGCCTAAGTGAGCGTGAGCTTAAACGCCGTGGCTTAACCGTAGGCACTGCGCCCGATAACGGTAGTTACAGCTGGACTAACAAAAAAACGGGTGAAGAGTTTGAGCTACCACTGGGGATTGATCCGGGCTTTGACTACACCCCCAAAAATACCGCCCAGCTAACAAGCCAGGTTAAAAAGCAAGTAGCAGATAAGCCGCCGCTTGCTAAACGCATAGAAGATTACCAAGCAACCCGCATTGTACCATCGGCTTACAGCAGCGCTAAAAACGTCACAGCGCTAAAGCTTGATCCGCTATTAGCCCAGTTAGACAGTGAAGTACTTGAAGGTTTAAACGACTTTCTAACAGCCAAGCAAACCAAAACCGTATTTGTAAATCAGACCCAAATGAGCGCAGGTTCTAAAGCAAATGCAGCAATTCGCTCAGAAGTGGGGGAGTACTTAGGCGTAGATGAATTTTACGCGCGCATGCAATACAGCATTCGCGGTGCTAAAAACTGCGGGGGTTTTACTTCAGTAGGCTATGAGCACATAGTCGTAAAAGTGAAAAGCGCCCAAAACTTAGCTAAAGTAGATATGCAAGCGCTAAAAGACAGCGCCGCGCTTACCGTGCAACGCTCAGCAAACAACAAAGGTGAATACTCGTATAATTGGCACGGTGAGACAATTAAACGTGATCACACTATTTCGCATAATGCAGATTCACTAGATAAACACCAAGCACATAGTTTAGTCTCAACCTGGCTGCACGAACTCGGCCACCAAGTGCATTACTACGCAGGTGCGCCAGCGCTATTAAAAAATGCCTTACCCGTTACCTATTATGGTGCGGTGAATAAATACGAGCAATTTGCAGAGGCATTCACCGCCTGGGCACTGGCTCGTAAAGAGCTGAAAAAATGGCAACCAGAGCTTGTAAGCTGGATAGACCAACTAGTAAAAGATGCCGCTAAATCACAGGATAAAAGACGATGAAATTAATAGAGCAAGCACAGCAGCTGCTACAGCAAACCCCGTACACACTACAAACATGCCGTGAATTTGCAAAGCTTGAGCAACAAGCAAAAGGGCAAGAGGCTAACCAAATTGCTGATCTACTGCCCGCACTAATTGCAGGGCTGGACCAGCAAACCCACATGCAAGCATTTGACGAAGGGCTAGTGTAATATGGCAGGTGCGAGTATTGACATAAGCACAGAGGGCGCAACGGCCGTAAGTGATGTGTTAACCCAGCTGGTAAAGAACCTAGACAACTTAGCCCCAGCACTTGGCAATGTGGGCGAGCATTTAATGTTGACCCACCGTGATCACTTTGACGAGCAACGCAGCCCAGATGGTGACCCGTGGCAGGCACTTAGCCCAGACTACGCTAAGAGCAAAAAAAAGAATAAAGATAAAATACTCAGGCTAAACGATATACTACGCGACACGTTTGCTTATAACGTCGGGGACGAATCGTTAGAATTTGGCACCAATATGGAATACGCCGCTATTCATCAATTTGGCGGCACTAGTGATATGATACCGAGGTTAGCCGTTATACCAGCAAGGCCGTTTTTGGGGTTGTCGCAAGATGATGAGAAAGAAGTGATTGAGATATTGAGTGACTTTTTAGCTTAATCTATACAAAATTATGTAGAATAGATGCAAATTTACAATAAAAATAATCAGGAATGGAATCATGTTAGTAAAAGAAGTTTTTAGAATTATAGATTCAATAAATGAGAACTATATAGAACTGAAAAAGGATATTTTCGGTGAGGCTATTGTAAAAAATGGAATTCTTGGCAACATAAATGATATTGAACAAGAAGTTACACAATTGGAAAATAACTTTGAAGCTCTTAATAATGATGTTTCTGATGCAATAAATAGAATAGATGATTCATTTTTAAATGAGTTTGAAGTACGCTCATTTCGTTTGGAAAACTCATTAATAGAACCAGAACTAAGTATTATAAAAATTGCAAATCATATACACAATTTAGAGAATTCTTTTGAAATTTTCATTGGTTCATATCTAGAAATCTATGAACTTTCATCCGATGCTAAGGCACTTGCTAGTTTCATATCAAAACAAATTAATACATTAATAAGTGTTCTTAATGTGTCAGAAAAGTCTGATAGTTTTAGTTTTTCTAAAGCTCAAAAAAAACTTGTAACTGCATCAATGAATATTATAGAAGGTGAGTTGAAATTAAAGCTTAATGAGTATAACAAACAAACAGATAAGCTGTTTAAAAGTCATCAATCAGCAATTAACGGCTTGGAAGCCGCTGCTGAACGAGGGTTTAAAGAATTACACTTAAAAACAGAAACTATTAGGGAAGTATTTGATAGTACTTTAAAAGATCTAAATGCAAAGAGTGTACAAATGGATGAGCTATTAGAGCAATCAGCTAATCGTACAATGGCTCAAGATTATGATTATAGTGCAGCTGATGAAAAAAAAGCAGCTAATTGGTTAAGGCTTGGCTCTTTAGCTTGTATGGGTATTATTATATATATCGTTTGCTATTCGTTTTATGATTCAACACACTCAGGTTTTGATTGGGAAAGTTCAATTTTCAGAACTGTGCTAGTGTTTATTCTATCAATACCAGCCGCATACCTTTCCAGAGAATCAACAAAGCACCGCGAGCAACAATATAACTACCACCATACTGCGTTAGATTTAAAAGCAATAACACCTTACATCGCGTCACTCCCAGAAGCAGACCAAAACAGAATTAAAATCTCAATTGCAGAACGAATCTTTGCTTCAAGGCAAACAAACTTAAATCAACAAGATAGTTTTCCATTGAATACGCAAGAGCTGATGATGGAGCTTATTAAGAAAGTCGATATAAGAGACAAACTAAAAAATGAAGATAAGCCTGTCCAGAAGTCTTAAAGTTAATGGAATCAACTATAAGGCGAGCATTTATAGAATGCCTAGCAAAGCCCTTACTTTTTTTGTTAAAGTTCCCTGGATAGTTTTTAAACGCGGTTTAAACAGGGTTATTGTTGAAGATGACCAATACCAAAAGATACTCTTAGCTGATAAGTGAGATAAAGGATTTATGATAAATGAAAACTACTATTGATGGTTTAGAGTCTCTTTTTTTAAAGCAAGAAGTAATAGTTCATGCGGATTACGACTATCCAGTACTAATATTTATGCTGGGATGTATGTTAATGGGATTAATAGTAGCCATATGTGACTTATTTGTTTATTTATTTTTTAAAAAGTCGATTTTAAAAGTTGAACATGGTTTAAAAAATACATTGTTACTTTTATTGTTTTGGCCTGTTGGTGCATTCTTTATTGGCTTTCTTGGAATTGCTTTAAAAGTATTTTTGATAAGCATCGGAGCATGTGTTTTAGTGGGACTAAGTTGGCCATTCATATTTGCAAAGTTTGCTGAAAAAGCAGGAAAGGAGGCAATCAAGAATGACCCAGAACCGGAGCAGCAGTAATACTATAATGAACTTCTTTGCGAAGTTTTATGATAAAAAATCATTGTTTCGTGATGAAGATAAAATCTTGAATTTGGCCCAAGTTAAAAGTAAGCAACAGAAGCCTAAAATACTTAAGATTTTTGAAACATCCAAGCAAAGAACTTATTTGATAAATGATGGTAGTATGGTGTACTGCGTGCTTGATGATGTAAGGAATAATCAACCTAAACTTGTTTGGAAGACTCCGAGAAATGCTTTTTTAAGGCATGGAAAATTAAATGTGAAGTTAAATCCCCGCGACAAAACAAAAAATACAGGTGTAATAGATCTCGGTAACCAACACAAAAATTGGTTATATAGTAAGAGACTTATTAAGCCCGAGGAATTAAAAGATAGCTTTTCTAAATTTATCAGTTAAAAGTTTTTTAATTCCCGAAACACCGCACGGCCAACTAAAGCAAATCTAAATCCATACTGAGCACAGATTATTCAAACTGTGCTCAGCCATGAAAAAACCATCTATCAAAACCAGCTTACTTGAAACCGCTGCACTTACATCGGCGCTTGCTGTTTTATCAGCAAACAAACCTGCAGATTTGGGCTTTGCTGCGTGCCGCTTTGCAAGCGAAATAAACGAGCAAGGCGTTAGCGAGCGCGTAATGGTGATGCCAGACGGCTATTTTAACTCACACGATGGCCGCCCATTCGATGTGCCTGATAATGCTTGGTTACTTGACCAAGCCGCATTTGAGCTACTAAAAAGCACAGCTAGCACCCGCACTAACGATTACCATTTTGACTACGAGCACCAAACCCTACACGCCGAGGCCAATGGCAAGCCAGCCCCTGCCAGTGGGTGGTTTAACCCAAGCGATTTAGAGTATGTGCCAGGCGAGGGGCTTTATGCTCTTAACGTTCGTTGGACACCTAACGCACGCGCACACCTAAAAAACGACGAATACCGCTTTATTAGTCCTGTTTTTCATTACGACAAACAAACAGGCCGCCCAACCAAATTACGCCACTTTGCCTTAACTAACGACCCAGCGGTTGATGGTATGGACAAAGTAGCCGTTTTAAAAAGCTCTTTAAATAGTACGAAAACCCATGTTAACAATGGAGGTATACCCATGAATGCAGCTCAAAAATTGCTGAGCTTGCTAGGTGTCACTGTGAATGGTGATAACGTCACCGATGCAGATTACACCAAAGCAACAACAGCACTCGCCGCTCTAAAAGCCAAGGCTGATGAAGCCGACACGCTCACCACTCAATTAAGTAACGCCAATGACGCCGTTGCAGCACTTAAAGCCAATAGCCCTAATGAGGTTAATTTAGCTAAGTATGTGCCAGTTGAAACTTACAACGCTTTGCACACTGAAATGGTCGCGCTTAAAAGCAGCAGCGCCACGCAATCGGTTGAGCAAGAAGTAAATAAAGCCAAGCAAGACGGCCGCATTATTGCGTCAGAAGTTGAATATTTAACATCGTTAGGTAATCAGCAGGGCGTTGCAGCGTTAAAAGCAGTGTTAGATGCCCGTTCACCGATTGCAAGCCTTACCGCTCAGCAAACCACCCATACACCTAAGCCAGAGCAAGACAAAGACGGCTTAGCAGCACTCACCGCAGAAGACAAGTATGCCGCAGACCAATTAGGTCTTAGCCATGCTGCCTTTGCCAAAGCTAAACAGGAGCAAAACTAATGGCTTTAGTGACCCCAGCAATTTTACAAGCGTTATTTACTGGCTATAAAAAAGAATTTGAAGACGGTAAATCAGAAGCTGAGCCGCAGTATCAAAAAATTGCAACTGTGATCCCCTCAACCTCAGCAAGTAATACCTATGGCTGGTTGGGTAAGTTTCCAACTTTAGCGAAATGGGTTGGTGATCGTAACGTACAAAGTATGAAATCACATGTTTACACCATCACCAATGACGATTACGAGTCAACCGTAGGGGTTGAACGTAACGATATTGAAGACGATAACCTCGGTGTATATGCACCTATTTTTAAAGAGATGGGCAGTGCGGCCGAGATTCACCCCGATGAAATGTGCTTTCCACTGTTAGCTGCGGGATTCACTACCCCATGTTATGACGGCCAATATTTCTTTGATACCGACCACCCAGTTGCAGAAAATGCAGACGGCACTGGTGCAGTCGAATCAGTTTCAAACATGACAGAAGATGCAGGCTACACAGGTGAGGCTTGGTATGTACTTGATTGCAAAAAGGCCCTCAAGCCTCTTATTTTCCAAGTACGCAAAAAGCCAACTCTAGTCGCTATGACCAAGATTGACGATGAGGCCGTGTTTACCCGTAAAGAATATCGCTACGGTGTTGATTGTCGTGATGCAGCTGGCTTTGGTTTCTGGCAGTTAGCCTATGGCAATAAGCGTGAACTTAATGCAGACAATCTATGGGACAGCATTGAAAAAATGCGTGGTTTTAAAGCCGATGGTGGCCGTAAGCTTGGTGTGAAACCTACTTTACTAGTTGTTCCTAGCGGTATGGAAAAGAAAGCTACTCGCTTGTTAGAGCGTGAGCTTGACGCGAATAGTACAAACGAACTTAAAGGCCGCGTAGAGCTGTTAGTCGCTGATTACCTTTAATCCCATCAATAGTTAAACCCTACTAAGTATGGGGCGTTATAGCCCCATACTTTGAAACCAGGAGTAATAATGAAATGGCAAAAACGCTTAAAATCAGCCTTATCTCTGCTGTTATTGTCAGTTGCATGCAGCCAACAGGCTACCGCCGAGCTGGCCTCAGTTTCAACCAAGGTAAAAATGAAATCCCCGCCGATGGTCTTGACCAAGAGCAGCTTGAAGCAATTGAAAGTGATCCACGCTTATCGGTGCAAGCTATACCGCTCGATGCGAGTACTGCGCCGCAATCACAGCTGGACGCAAATAACCTGGGTGCAGATTTAGACGCTCCCAAGCTCTATACAAACGTTGATTACACTCAAGCCCCAATTGAGCTACAGCCCGTTATTGCGCTAATGATTGATGCACAGTTTGCAGAGCAGCCTAGCTGTGCTCAGGTCGCTTATGAAGCGCCAGGCGAAACCGAAGGCGAAGTAATTAAAGTTAAAGTACCTGCGCTTACTCGTGATTTAGCGTGGCAATGGCTACAAGAAGCAGCCAAAGCAGGCGAGGGCGAGTAAATGGCTTACGCAACAATAACCGCAATGCAACAGCGCTTTGGTGAGCGTGATCTTATCTATTTAAGTGAGCGCGAAGACACCCCCGCTGATGTGATTAATACCGCGATTATTGAGCAGGCTATAAACGATGCAAGCGACGTGATTAATGGCTATTTAGCTGGGCGTTATGAGCTGCCGCTTGTCACCGTTCCTAATCTACTTGAGCAGTTTTGTTGTGATATTGCTCGCTATAAGCTCGGCACAAACGATGTGCCTGAGCATGTAGAAACACGCTACAAGGACGCAATTAAATTTTTAATGTCAGTAGCAAAAGGCGAGCTAAGCATAGGCGTTGATGCACTAGGCCAAGACGCCAAAGTGCAAGACACCGCCACAATACAAAGTGCTGGCTCTGTATTTGCGCGTGAAAAAACAAAAGGATTTATCTGATGTTTGAAATTACCACTGACTACTTTGCAGCTCAAAACCCGCTTAAACAAGCGCTTGAACAAGTGCCTGGCATTAAACGCGTTTGCTTGAGTGATGAACTAGCAGACATCAAAGAAGACCGCCAAACAACACCCAGCCTTCATTTAATCTATTACGGCGATAATTTACCAGAGAGTAAAAACGCCGGCTATTTAATGAAGCTAACGCAAACATGGATAGTTGTATTAGTCGTTCGTAAGCAAGATAACGCAGGCGAGCACTTAACTAACATTATTCGCGCTATGGCGGGCAAAGTACTTAACGGTACGGGGCCATGGCTTAGAGTAAACACCCCAGCTAAACCCCAATACACCAAAGGTCACGCGTATTACCCGCTGGCTTTTACATGTCAAATGACTCTTAAAGGAGCGCTTTAATATGAGCGACGGTATTTTACTTGCGGGCAATATTTTTGTTGATCGCTTAAACGAACAAGGCGTAAGCACCGGCCAAATCTTTGGCCCAATTAACACCACTAAGCTCGGTATTAAAACTGAGGCTGATTCAGTCGTCCGTACATCAAATAAAAAGGCCAGCAAAGGCCAAGTGCTAGACAATGTGACAATTGCAAAGCCAGCGGCCATTACATGGGAGTTTGATGATCAACCCGCCGAAATGGTGGCTTTAGCATTAATGGGCGAAGTTGCAGCCATTAACGATGCGGCGGGTACGTTAACAGATAAAGAAGTGATATTACCTGATAATCAGTCGTGGGTTGCCGTTGGTGGTAAAAACTTTACTGATGACGTCGTTGTTAAGCAAGCCACTGAAACTAAAGTTGCAGGCGTTGATTACGAGTTTAACTTTGCACTCGGCATGATCCGTTCAATCAAAGGTGGCTCGCTTGCCGCTGGTGGCAGCATTACCATTACGGGCAGTTATAACGCCCGCACCGGCAAACGTATAAAAGGCGGTACTAAGTCACAAACACGTTTACGTATTTTTGGTGAAGGCACCAACTTAGCCAATGGTAAGCAAGTCAACTTTGAAATTTACGACACCTCAATGATGCCAACTAAAGAGCTTGATTTAGCCGGCAGTGAGTTTGTAAGTGCTGCACTAGAGGGCACAGCAAAGCTTGTAAATGGCAAAGATGAGCCATTCTACATTGACGAGCTAGACGCTTAATCAATTACCTCGTACCAAAAGGCTCAGCCCTTGAGCCTTTTTATTCCCCCATTTAAACACTGTTTAAACTGAGTTGAACCCATGGCAGATAAAACCCTTGAATTAGCCCTACGCATTGTTGCCGAAGCAACAGGCAAGCAAAATATTGAGCAGCTTGTAACAGAGCTTAAAAATATTGAGCAAAGCGCAGATGCGGCTAACCCTGCTGCTGATAAACTCAGTGAATCACTGGATCAAACCGATAACAGCGCCAAAAAAACCAGCACCACAGCTGGCAAGCTCGCCAACGAATTAGACGGATTAGCTAATCAAGCTGATCTAATACGTGCATTTGAGCAGTCAAAACAAAAATTAGAACAACAAGAAATAGCCACAGCGGCAGCAGCTCAAGCACTCGACCAATTACAAACCGAAGCCCAAAACACCGATAAGCCATTTGTGCAACTCGCGCGCTCATTAGAAGCCGCTGAGAAAGATTTAACGCAAATGCGCACCGAGCTTACCCAGCAAACAAGTAAGCATGCAGCATTACAAACAGCCCTTAAACGCTCTGATGTTGATACTAATAACCTGCGTGCAGCCAAGCGTGACTTAGCTGCCCAGTTTGATAAATCTGGCCGCTCTGTCGATAAGTTTAGTAATGAATTGCGCCAAGGCACTACAGCCCAACGCGCTCAAGCACAAAGCTTAGACGGTGTAATTGGCAAAGTTACCGCACTTGCTGCGGCTTATGTTGGCCTTGACCGTGTGGCCCAAGCTGTAACCCAAGTATTTACCACCGGTGATAAATTTGAAAAGCTAGGCGTGCAAATGCAGGGGCTTATGGGGGGCATTGCAGGCGGCGAACAAGCTACTGCATGGGTAAAAGACTTTACTTTAAAAACGCCATTGCAACTAGATGAAGTAAGCCAGGCGTTTGTAAAACTAAAAGCGTTCGGTCTTGATCCTATGGATGGCACCATGCAGGCCATTACCGACCAGACATTTAAATTAGGTGGCGGCTTTCAAGAGGTGCAAGGCGTTAGCCTGGCATTAGGCCAAGCCTGGGCGAAACAAAAATTACAAGGTGAGGAAATACTACAGCTTGTTGAACGCGGTATACCCGTATGGGATTTATTAGAAAAATCAGCGGGAAAAAACGTTCAGGAGCTACAAAAGCTATCAAGCGCAGGCAAGTTGGGCCGTGATGTAATTAAAGGCTTGATAGATGAAATGGGCCGTGCAAGTGCTGGCTCTGCTGCGGCACAAATGGCGCTCTTTAGCGGGCAAGTGTCAAACGCTAAAGACAACATGGCTCAGTTTTATAACTTAATCGCACAAAGTGGCGCACTTGATTGGTTAAAAGCCAATATTACAGCGCTTAATACTGAGTTTGCAGCAATGGCGAAAGATGGCAGCTTGCAAGAATGGGCGCAAAAAATTAGCGATACAATCGTAAGCACAGGTAATGCAATTAAAGGTGCGGCCACCACGCTTTACGAATACCGCGAAGAAATAGCCACTGTCGCTAAAGTATGGCTGGCGCTTAAAGTGGGTAACTATTTTAGCAGTGTGATCAGCGGCGCAACCACGGCCATTGCATCACTAAGAACCTACACCGCTGCTATTGGTTCAACCACAGTTGCAACTAATGCCGCAGGCATTGCAGCAGCTAAATGGAGTACTGCGCTTAAGGCTGTAGGTAAAGCGGGATTATATACCTGGTTAATTACCGAGTTAATCGACGTTGGTTTACTGTATAAAGATTTACTCGTGGCTGAGGAATCACTCAGGAAGTCGCAACAAGCAAGTGCAATACAAGCCAAAGCATTAGCAGATGAATTGCAATTGCTGGCGAACTCTACGGGTTTGATCATCCGTAATTCAGCAGAATTAGATGCATTGATAGAAAGCGGTAAGCTTGTTTGGGACGAAGCCACCCAGCGCTATATCAATATTGAATACCAACAGCGCAAATTAGCCGAAGCCACAGCAGCTGCAACAGAGGCCGAGCGCCAGCGCCAAGAGCTGCTTACCCTTTCACTCCCCGAAGCCCTTAAAACCATCCAGTCATTAGAGCAGCAGGCGACAAGCTTAGACGGTGTAAAAGTCGGCGTTGATGGTTTTATACAAAGCATAGAATCTGCCCGTGTTGCAATTGCTGGCGCTGGTGAACAGTACCAGGGCCAGTTAGCCATTTTAGATGCGCTAAAAGTAAAGTTTGAAGAACACGGCGCATTACTCGAGCGTCAAAAAATATTCGCGGGCGATGTAGAAAAAGCCTATGCCGAACTAGGCTTAACATCATCAAAAGCGCTCGATGATACCGCTAATAAATTACGCGCAGCGTATGAACTAATGCAAGAATCAGAGCAGCCATTAGCCGTACAACGCCAAGCCTATTTAAAGTGGGCTGAGGCTGCCATTGCTGCCGCTGACGCAACAGATCAAACCGTGCCATCAAGCATTCAAGCCGCAGCTGCTGCACTGGGGTTAACGAAAGAACTTGATAAATTGATTGAAAAATCAAAGCAATTAGTACAAGTAAATAACACAAACAGCGATGCAGTAAACCGCTTTACACGCGAATTAGAGCAAACCCGTGATGCAATAAAAGCTAATCAACTAGTAATAGCAAGCAGTACAGCTACTGCTCAGCAGAAAACACAAGCACAGGCAGCACTAACTATTCAGCAGCAACGCTTAACAGATCAAACTAACGATCTAACACGTGTGCAGCAGTTAGAGCTTTCAAGCTTAGACGGATTGCAACGCGAGCATAGACGTTTAACTGACGAACTTGAGCGCTTAAATGACCGCTATCAAGCAGGTAACTTAACAGCGAAACAGTACAACTATGAAAAACAACGTTTAGGCGATGTATTAAGTGTTGTAAATAACCTACTGGGTGATTTTAAAGGCGCACAAGATGCGGCAACTGCATCTACGAGAGCAGGAACTCAGGCTACCAAAGAGCAAGTACAGGCAAATCAATCTGCATCAAAAAGCTTACGCGAGCAAAAAGAAGAGTTAGAACGTGTTGCTGCCTCTGCATCACGCGCAGCGAGCAGTGTTGTGCGCTATAACACTGCGCAAGGCGCTGGTGTAAATACGATTGTTGATTACCAAGAAAAAAACGGTAATAGCCCGTATGACTTAGACACAAAAGCGATACGCGAAGAAAAAGAAAAACGCGGCTATGCCAAGACTCAGAGCGCTCAATTTAATAAGTTTAGCGGCCAAATTGATAACGCCAGCAGTAGCAAAGCACTGAATGATCTATACAACAAAATCAATAAACAGCTTACATATCTAACGCGTGAGCAAAAGAGCACGTTAAACGCAGCCATTAACGCACAACAGCAAGCGATAAAAGCGCAAAGCACCACTCAAAAGGCTGTTGAACAAGTACAGTCTTATACGCCTGCACCAACACCAAGCTATACGCCCAGTAATAACGCCTCTAACGGCGATTTAAACAGCCTTACAACTGCTGTACGTGAATTGATCACCATACTTAAAAGCCAGCAGACTTTTACTAGTAACACCAACGGTAAAACAGTCCGGTTAGAACTTGCATTACCTGGCGGCCAATCGGCCAGTTTATTAGCTGATTTTGAAGAACAGTTTTTACAAAAACTTGAACAGTTGAGTAACACCCAATGATTTTAATAAATGCACAAAGCCTGGATAACTTTGTCTGGCTCAATGAGTTTGATTATTTACCAGTAGCCGAGCAAACCGAACGCGCATTAAACGGCGCGCAGCACATTGAAAAAACACCGATAACCGCAGGACGACCAATTTATTTATACAGTGATTTTGAAGACGCTAGCATATTTACACCATTGCATGAGCATGCACAAACAACCCTCACAGCGTTTGAAATAACAATACGCGGCACTGTGTTTAATGTCGTGTGGGACCACAGCCAAAAAGCTGTTGAAGCCGTGCCGCATACGCATTTTTCAGACTCGGCACCAACACACTTTCAAAACATTAACTTACGTTTAAAAACTGTTTAAAGCGCTTTTTATAATAGGAAATATAATGAAAAGAACCGATTTAAAAATATTAAAACCCCAGCGCATTGGCAACGAGCCACACGCAGGCGGCCACCGTACAAGCAATGCCATTGTCAGCGGTAAATTAAACGCTGTGTTTAGCTCAATTAGTGACATTGACCATGCCCGATCATCATTTGATCTCGTTAAATTATATCCTGCCCTTAGCACAGACGATTCAAGCCGCTTGCAAGACGCGCATATATTTCTAAGCGACCAACCCGATGACCCGCTTGTAAATGTGTTACTAGTTGAAGCTAAAGACCTAAAAGACACCGACACAGTCGCTGAAATGCTGCCTTATTTGTCATTAGCTAGCACAAAGTACCACGGCACTAGTTTATTAACTGCGCCAGTAGCAGCACAAGGCCAAGAGCTAACAGTAGAGTCAATCACACGTACGTTAACGCCAAGCATAACTACCGTAAACACAAAAATAGGTTTAAAACCAAGTAATAGTTCAGTGCTTAGAGAACATCGAATTTTAAGTTACGGCATGATAAATGACGTAAATATAGAGCTGCCAGATTTACTACTTTCAAACCCGGTTTTTTATGCTGAGTACCAGCGATACACCAGAGATTTAAGTGGTCGTTATGGTGTTTATACATTTAAATTAGAGCAGCATCAGCTAGAGCTTGAAAATGGGGTTATTAGTAACCAGCAACGAGTTTTTGTGTCAGAAGGGCAATATTTCACGCTGTTTTATTTGTCAAATGAAGACTACCGTTTTCATTCTTTCGCTGATGGCAATACTGTTAATTTATCTGCTGGTGAACGTGTATTACCGGGTTACTCAAGGCTCAAAAAAGTCGGTGAAAACAACGTCTACAAAGACGATTCACAAGGTAGGTTTATAGCAAACGGCTATATATTTGCAACGATTGACTACGACACAGGCGTAATAACAGATATAGACGGCGTTGATTATAATGGCACAGTCGAAGAGAACTTAGGCGTTACCATTGGTGTAAACAATCCGTCACTAACTAAAAAGAATTGGCAATTACCGTCTTCATCTTTTGCTCGTGACTCGTTGTACATCACATTTGAAACTGCATCTGGCGCTACGTTCTCAGCGTCTAGCGATATAAGTGGCAATATCACCGGCACTAATTGTACAGGTACAGTAAGCGAAACAGGCTATGTTGACGTAACATTTAGTGAGCCAGTAAAACCCGCGTCAATTAGTTACGATTACAATGAAATTGATGTAACAACAGTACCTGCACCGCCAGGCGGCTTTAATACATCAACACTACCAAACAATGGCACTGTGCGTATATTCCATGAGTTTAACCCTGTTAGCGTGCAAAATCGTGAGCGTACAGCTGCTGCAACATTATCAAGCGGCCAAACAATTACAGTTCTAGCTGATGCTGATTTTATCGATATTGTTGATAGCACCGGTGCAAGTTGTTGGTCTGTGACTGGTGACAATTACAGCTATGATTCAGCAACAGGTGAAATCACAATAAACGCAGGTATAAGCGTATTTTCACCACCGTTTATTATCACTGTAATTCAGTCTGAACTTGCATTGATTGATGCAATCGACAGCAACACATTAAGTCTACTAACACCATTGAGCCGTTCTTATCCGGCAGGCGCAACGGTTAGTAGTGTGCAAGTGCTGGGTGACTTTCAAGCGCAAACTAAGGACGAGCGAACATTAGCGGCATGGCAAAACAACTTTGGTGATACTGGCGCTGCTGCATCAAGCGCAATTAACACTACTCAATACCCAATCGAGCTAACCAACATTGGCGCAATATCCCAGCGCTGGGCCATCGTATTTACATCAACAACCGCTTACAACGTGATTGGAGAATCAGTCGGTAACATTTACAGCGGCGACACGCTAAACGACTGTGCGCCGATTAACTCATTCGCAGGCGCACCGTATTTTATATTACGTAAAGAGGCGTTTGGTGCAGGACTAAACCCCGGTGAAGCATTTTTATTCGAGACTCTAACTGCAAGTAAACCAACCATGGTTACGCGCTCAGTATCACCTGGTCACAGCGAAATAGTGCGTGACAATTCAACCCTAAGTTTTCGTGGAAATAAGGATTAAATTATGGCTTTACCAGTAACAATGTACCGCTGGGACGACCCCGGCGCACCGCAAATAACAGAAGGACGACCTAGTGAATTTATTAATGTTTTTAAAAAATGCCTAGTTGAAGGATACGGTGATAAACAGCCGCTGGGCTGGCAAATTCAGTTTGAAGGAGCTTTAAATCAAGTCTCTTTTGTCAATGATATTGCAACTGGTGGATCAGGTGGTAGCTATGTTTTAAAGTCTGAAAATGGTGCAGATGAAATAGGTGAGAAAGTCATAATCCAATGCTGCCAATCGTTCGTTGATTTTGATAATTTAGTTCAAGCGTCCCCAAAATCAACTTACAAAATGAAAGGGGGCACATTCGGTTATGACTTGTTCCCAGAGTGGCTAGTAATAGGCACGTCAAATGCCTTTTATTTTATTACAAAGATGACAAATCAGACCTCAGTGTCAAGCTTGAACTATCTTTACTATCCTGCATTTTTTGTGGGTGACTTTGATAAAATAATACCGAGTGATCAAAATAGATTTATACTTTTTGGTGGATATAATGGCTTAAACGATCACACTAATCCGGGGAGCTCTGAATATTTATCAGGAC
Organism: Pseudoalteromonas sp. NEC-BIFX-2020_002; assembly: GCF_013002825.1. Lineage (NCBI taxonomy): Bacteria > Pseudomonadati > Pseudomonadota > Gammaproteobacteria > Alteromonadales > Pseudoalteromonadaceae > Pseudoalteromonas > Pseudoalteromonas sp. NEC-BIFX-2020_002. The sequence goes on along the minus strand of NZ_JABEPJ010000022.1, from coordinate 24,830 downwards.
AATTAGTTGACTCAGGTTCGTCCTCTTCAATCAAGGGTTATACCTTAGAGTCACCGCCAAACTTTTGGTTTTTTACAGTGAGAAACCTGTTTGGCGTTGGTGGTAATAGCATTAAAAATGATACAGCAAAAAGAGAAACGCCAGAAATCACCTTTATGTCACCATCTTATATTTTTAATAGTTACTCGGATACACACCATGAAACAAGAGCTGTAAATTATAACTCAGCTACAAACCCTGTAGTCAGAGGTATTATGCCGGGCTTGTTTGCATCTCAAGAAGTTGGTTATTTTAATGAGCCGCTTTACTTTATTAAATCAATAAATAATCAATTACATCTGAATTTACCATCCACAGGCGATAGAGCTAGCGCTGTTTGGATTAATTTGGAGCAATGGTAATGCTAACTTTTGAACCACTTATATTGTGGCCACAATTAACAAACATTGTTTCCGCATTAATCGTTGATATAGATCCAAACGCTGAGCGCCTACAAATTTTCAATCGTAAAACGGGCGAGCTGGTTTGGCATCAGCGTGTTAACAATCAAGCATTTAGATTCTTTTCAAAAGAAACAGCAAATAGCACAGATTTGATGTGTGTAATACTCGATGACAATGCGCAATTTAACGCACAAATAGCAGATCATGTTAAATGCATGCTCGTTGATGCTGTTACTTTTAACCCTTTAAACCCCCAAGCTTATGAGCCGTCAGTCTAATGTTGAAACTACGTTTTATTAGCTCGTACAGCGTTAATAAATCGCCATTTTCACTAAGTTATCAAAGTGACATGGATGTCACTAATGAAGCCGTTGGCAATGATGCTGTATTAGTGATGCGATTTACTAAACCGCATACAATAAATACATCACCGCTGATTATGCGCTTTGGTGATGACACTGGGCCCGTTGATCCAACGTTACCTTTTTTACAACCAAACATTGGCATCGAATCAGATTTAAGCTGGTTAAACCCGGCATTAATCACGCAAGGCAAAGCGCTCGCATGGCAAACGCAGTCAGTTAAAACAGAGTTTGAAACGGCTTTTAGCAACGCTGAATTAACCCCTATGGCTTTTAGTTTTGACTGGCAAACCATTGCATTAGTTACAGCACAAAACAGCGTTACATGGGGCAACAGCGGCTATGTATCAAACGTTATTCAAATGCCGTATAAAATCATCACCAACATTGAGTACAACGAGTATGACTTTAACTGGCTAACTCAGTTAGATGTTGAACATACCGAATTTAAAGCGCTTTGGAACAGCTCTGAATTGCTAAAATCAGCCCAAGAGCTACATTGGCATGTAAAGCCGCTTTTAGAGTCCCGTGAGCTAGTAATACACTACGGTGAGACAGACAAAGAATACATTTGTTATTGGCGCAATCATCCGTTTAAAGGTTATGTGAATTTAGAGTTCACAGAGCCTGCAACAGTGCAAAACGGGCGCTTAGTCATGCGTTTTAACAACCCTGACAAAGTTTGCTATTGGGGCCTGCCCGGCGGCCTTGTTCGCGGTGATGATGACGTACCAACAATTAATCGCAAAATCCCAATCGAACCACAAATTAGGAATACATACATCATGCAGCCAACAATCAATTGTGTGCGTGTTTCAGACGATTTAAAGATACTAATCAACAGCGTTAATTACTCTATATCTCGCGGTCAATTTAGTGCAACAGCTAATGTTAAATTTTGCTCACGCATCGACCTTGAGCGCGCCCTAGGCCACGAACTTAAAATCTCAATAAATGGCTATGACTTTTATGTGATTTGTGAGCAGCCAAGCACTAGTTACCGCTTTGCAAATGCTAGCTATAGCGCAAGTTGCCGCAGTCGTTTTGCGTTACTATCTAACCCTTACGCAAGGGCTACAAACTACGCTAACCCAACCGCTAAAACACTGGCGGGGATCATGTCTGACATACTCGTTAATACGGGGTGGTCACTCGATAATAAAATGATTGATTATCCAATCCCAACATGCGCGTTTACTTATACAAATTTAACCCCAGCTGCGGCACTGTTAAGTGTGGCTAAGTCAGTCGGCGCAATACTCGATATTAACGACGCAACTAAAACTGTCTCAGTCGTCCCAGCATGGCCCGTAATGCCTTGGGATACCGAAAATGCAATTTGTGATGTGATCCTTAACGATTCAATCATTCTTGAGCACAGCACTAGCCAAACCATCAATCAAGAGCATAACGCAGTATTTGTACGAGGTGAGCAGCAAGGCGTAGCGTGTAAAATCAAACGTGCGGGTACGCTAGGTGATCATTTTGCCAATGATGTTGTAGACACGCTAATCACACATAATCAAGCAGCACGCCAACGCGGAACGTGTGAGCTGGCTAACAGCGGTAACAAACAAAACACTACAATTAGAACCAAGCTTTTAGACGACTTACCGCCAATCCGCCCTGGTATGTTAGTTGGCATTACTTACACAGATTCAGTATTTAAAGCCACCTGCGACAGCATGACAATTAACGCCAGTATCAGCGACCAAGGCGCTATTACAGTTAGCCAAACCATACAGGTGATCAGCAATGTCTAACACACTAAACAGACTCGGCTCAGTACTCGATAAAACCCAACGCACCATAGCAACAATAGTCACTGTAAACACAAACGGCACAACACTAGTCGAATACAGCGACAGCAGCAAAAGCATTGTGCTAGGTGATAGTGTTCAAACTGGTGCGGTATATGTAGAAAATGACAGGATTGTTGGCTCAGCACCTCTACTACCTTTTACTGAAATTGAAGTGTAAATGTACTGTTTTGTTGTAAGAATAGAGACGTTAATGTAGATTTTGCAGCCATATTTAATAATAAAGGAGTTTAAATATGAAAATTGATAATTCTATCAATCTATCTAATGCAAACGCATTACAGCAGCAAAACAAACCACAAGTAAAACCAACAACGGAGCAGAAAGTTGATTTTGCAGCAGCGTTAGAATCAGAAATGAAACTAATGAACGGCGGCGGCGGACACCCAATTAAAGATAAAAAACCTCAATAATGGAGCTGCCAACTATTGATGTGATTGTAAGCTACTCACTAAATAAACTTGAGTTAATTGCTTTTATAGTTGCATTTATGTTGGCCGTTTATCGCAAGCCTAAGAGTTTTTCTATTGCTATTTCAGCAGGAGTTATGTCTGCCGGATTAGCATTGGGTGATTACTTGCACAGCAACGTATTGAGTTTATTGCTTATAGATGACCAGATTTATTATTGGTACTTAGCATGGGCAATCTTCTCACTTTTCCAAGCGTTTGCAGTGATAGGTTTTCATTGGTTATTTGGGGTAATGTTCAGCGAGCAGGTTAAACTGGTTTTTATTACCATGGCCGCAAACGGGCTTTTAAACACATTAATGTTTATTGACCGCAACATTGTTGCACTTAATTTTGATAGTAGCCCAAATGAGTATGGCGATGATAGCTGGCTACTATGGGATATATATAGCATAGGGATAAATGCTAACTTGCTGTTCTTAGCGTTGGTTTTACTATCCCGAGGCAAGTTAAAAGGTAATGTAGTATGGATGTTCTTATTGTATTGTTGTTGCTTTGCGGCATTGTCGCTTTAGGCGTTTTTTCCTATCGTTTCTACATGCTTGAAGCGATGGTAAAAATACCAGAAAGACATTTGCAAAAGATAACAGATGAGTCTTTAGCAGAGTTATGCGGTTTATTAAGTAAAGAAGGTGTGCCAAAGGATATTGTAGATTTAGTACGAAATCGCAAGCTAGCGAGCCGTACGTCCCATTTAAAGCACTTTACTAATAACCCTCACGGTGAGTTCATCGAGTTGATTAGAGGCGCTGAGGAGCTCATAGACAGGCAATATGAGACAGGTGAAGACCTCTCACAGCCTATCTCAGCGCTTCTCAAATTAGCAAAGACAAATACCGAATAAAAAAGCAGCGAAAGCTGCTTTTTTATTAACCTGCTTTTATCATCTTACCTCGTGCGGGGTAAATGATAAAAAAGGGTTTATCATTTAAACCCGTGCTAATTATCAATTTTGGTCGGCGGCTACAGTATTTACACGCTAAGTTTGTTTTTTGAGCTGTTTAAGTCAATTCTGTTAAAGTTAGTATTTGCCAACTAAGTTATAGAGCAGTATTTGAGGTTGCTTCAGAAGCCTTTATAAATGCGGCTTTGAGAGAGTTATCCACGGTTTCTGTGGATAACTCTGTTTATGAAACTTTAAGAACATCTGCGGGACTACTGTTCTAGGGCTCTGTAAGGATATCAAGCATTAAAATCAGTTTTTTTTAATGCTTATAAAACAGTGGTTTAATAAAGCATTGTAAAAGTAGCGCCTTTGATGAGTAAATTTATTCGTGACGATTTGATATACAAAATTATTGTGTAAAAAATCAGCGTTTCACGCAGCGTTTTTGTAATTTTAGTTATCTAAATGTATTTTTATTGTTTTAATAGGGGTTTAATACAAATTTATTTATGAAGGGCGTAAAAAAGTAAGTTTTCCTTACTTTATCAGCGGTTTTCTAACTCAATTTACATTCAGTGTATAAATGCGTGGCTTGCAAAGCGATGATGCTTTAAAATAGTCTGCTTAGTAAAAGAGGCTTATTTATTCTCATGCGTGCAACCTTGCAGACCAAAACATCTCCCGATTTATTAAATGCTCCCATATTACCAACATTGAAAAAAATGACGGTCCCGATGATATTCGGCATGATCACGTTAATGATGTTTAATATCGTTGATACATTTTTTATTAGTTTACTTGGAACAGAACCCTTAGCTGCGGTGAGTTTTACCTTTCCGGTTACGTTTACCGTCATTAGTTTGGCGATCGGGCTTGGCATTGGTACATCAGCTGTTATTGCTAAAGCGCTGGGGAGTAATAAATTAGAAGAAGCACGTTTTGATGCCAGCATGGCATTGTTAATTGCAGTGGTAATGGTGTTGTGTTTATCGTTGCTGGGTTATGTGCTGATCAATCCAATATTTACTTTATTAGGTGCCAGTGAGCAGGTATTGCCGTTGATCCATGACTATATGAGTGTTTGGTTTATTGGTAGTGTATTTTTAATTACGCCAATGGTTGGTAACTCAGTGTTGAGGGCCAGTGGTGATACAACAACACCCAGTATTGTAATGGGCGGGGCAGGGCTGATTAATGCGGTGCTTGATCCAATGCTTATTTTTGGTTTCGGACCCATTCCCGCACTAGGTATTCAAGGCGCAGCAATAGCCAGTGTCATTGCGTGGTCTGTGGCTGTAGTGATCATTTTATATTTACTAGCCGTAAAAAAAAGGCTTCTCAGTTTAAAAGCAAAAAAACAAACTGCGATAAGTTCGATTCGTAAAATTTTAAAAATTGGATTACCAGCAGCGGGCGCTAATATGCTTACTCCTATTGCAATGGCGATCATGACGATGCTTGTGGCGTTTCATGGGCCAGAGGCCGTTGCGGCATTTGGGGTCGGAAGTCGGATTGAGTCAATTGCTAGTTTAGTGGTGTTAGCTTTATCGATGACTTTACCTCCGTTTATCAGCCAAAACTTTGGAGCAGGTAAACTTGGACGAGTTAAAGAAGCTTACACAACAACTTTAAAGTTTGTGATGATCTGGCAATTTATTATTTATTTAGTATTGATTGCATGCGCGGGGGTAATCAGTCAATTGTTCGGTAAAGAGCAAGTGGTTATCGATGTTATACAATTATTTATATATATTTTGCCGCTGAGTTATGGTTTTCAAGGTGTTATTATTTTATCAAATTCGTCATTCAACGCGTTGCATAAACCAATGAATGCATTGTTTTTAAGTGTGATTAGATTATTTATATTTTATATCCCTTTTGCTTATTTAGGTAATGAGCTTGCAGGTCTGAATGGGCTATTAATTGGTGCAGCTATTGGTAATGTTTTTACCGGTATAGTGGCATATAAATGGTTTATGAAAGAGCTTAATGCAATAAGTAATCAACCAATTAAGGAGTGCCATGCATGAGTGACCATTTTCAATTGGTATCAAAGTTTACCCCTAGTGGCGACCAACCAAGCGCGATTGCTCAGTTGTGTGAAGGGCTAGAAGCTGGCCTTGCTCATCAAACTTTGTTAGGCGCAACGGGCACGGGTAAAACGTTTACAATGGCTAACATAATAAGTGATTTGAATCGTCCAACGATCATCATGGCACATAATAAAACGTTAGCAGCGCAGCTATATGGCGAGATGAAAGAGTTTTTTCCTCATAACGCAGTTGAATATTTTGTATCGTATTATGATTACTATCAGCCTGAGGCGTATGTAGTTTCAAGTGACACATTTATTGAAAAAGATGCATCAATTAACGAACACATAGAACAAATGCGGCTCAGTGCAACAAAAGCGTTATTAGAGCGCCGGGATACGATTATTGTGGCATCGGTATCAGCTATTTATGGTTTGGGCGATCCTAAATCATATATGAAGATGATGCTGTTATTAAAAGTAGGCGAAAAAGTTGATCAGCGCGATATGCTGCGTCGCTTAGCTGAAATTCAATATACACGTAACGATATTGATTTTAGTCGTGGTACTTATCGCGTTCGTGGTGAAGTTGTGGACATTTTTCCTGCGGAGTCAGACACGTTTGCAGTACGCGTAGAAATGTTTGATGATGAAATAGAACGCTTGAGCATTTTTGACCCATTAACGGGCGCTGTTGAGAAACACATTGTCCGTGCAACTATCTATCCTAAAACGCACTACGTGACACCTAGAGAAAAAATTCTTGATGCGGTTGAGCATATCAAGGCTGAATTAAAAGATCGTCGTGCGCAGTTGCTCAGTGCGAATAAGTTAGTCGAAGAGCAGCGAGTTGCACAACGCACTCAGTACGATATTGAAATGATGACCGAGCTGGGTTATTGCTCAGGCATAGAAAACTACAGTCGCTATTTATCAGGGCGTACACCGGGCGATCCACCACCAACTTTACTCGATTATTTACCTGATGATGCATTGATGATCATCGACGAATCCCACGTTACAGTCTCGCAAATAGGCGCCATGTATAAAGGCGACCGTAGTCGTAAAGAAAACCTCGTAGAATATGGTTTTCGTATGCCATCAGCGATGGATAACCGACCACTGCGTTTTGAAGAATTTGAAGCAATTGCACCGCAAACTATTTATGTCTCAGCAACCCCTGGTGATTTTGAGCTTGAACGCTGCGGTGATGACATTGCTGAGCAAGTTATTCGCCCAACGGGCTTACTTGACCCACAAATTGAAGTGCGTCCAGTTGCTACACAAGTTGATGATTTACTGTCGGAGATATACAAGCGCGTTGAGATTGATGAACGGGTATTAGTAACCACGTTGACTAAACGTATGTCAGAAGATTTAACCGATTACCTTGCTGAGCATGATGTAAAAGTGCGTTACTTGCATTCGGATATAGATACTGTTGAGCGGATTGAGATAATTCGTGATTTTAGGGCCGGTGTATTTGATGTGTTAGTGGGCATTAACTTACTTCGAGAAGGTTTAGATATGCCAGAAGTGTCGCTTGTTGCGATACTTGATGCAGATAAAGAAGGCTTTTTACGTTCAGCACGCGCAATTATTCAAACGATTGGCCGTGCCGCTCGTCATCTTAATGGTCGTGCAATTTTATATGGCGATCGTGTGACTAAATCAATGGCTAAAGCGATTGACGAAACGCAGCGCCGCCGTGAGATCCAACATGCTTATAATGTAAAGCATGGCCTTGAGCCGCAAGCGTTAATTAAGAAAATCACCGATATTATGGATACCGGCGAACAAGCGGGTCCAAAAGATAATTTAAAACTGATCCGTAAAGAAAGTAAACAAGTGCTAAGCGCTAAAGAGATTGCAGTGCAAATCAAGCAACTTGATGCAAAAATGCATGCCTATGCCAGTGACTTAGAATTTGAAAAAGCCGCATCTGTACGTGATGAAATCCATGAACTACAACAACAGTTAATTAAAAATGCATAATTTTACACCCCTTATTACAGCACTCGAAGGTGCGCCTTTGGCAAACAATGAACTTTGCCGTGTTTTTCATGGCCGTGGGCACACTACGCCGCAATTAAGTCATTTAAATATTGATTTTTATCCGCCATGTTTATTTTTAGTATCGTATGAAGAAGTGGATGATCAAACATTATTGCAGTTAAGCGAGCTTGTATGGCAGTGGTCACAAACGCACGCAAAAGAACTCGTTACGTCGCTGGTGTTTCAACAGCGCGCAGGCCTACAAACAAAAAACAGCTTGTTATATGGCGAGTTACCACAACCGCATACAGTAAAAGAAGGCGCTGCGACCTTTTTAGTTGACTTAATGAGCCGCCAAAACACCGGTATTTTCCCTGATATGCGCAGTGGTCGAGAGTTTGTGCAATCGCAGAGTAAACACGCTAAGGTGCTTAACTTATTTTCGTACACGTGTGGGTTTTCAGTGGCGGCAATGCATGGTGGTGCAGATAGTGTTGTAAACATGGATATGAATAAAGGAGTGCTACGCACTGGCAAACAAAATCACCAATTAAATGGCTTTGATCGCGGCGTAAGTTTTTTACCGCACGATATTTTAAAATCGTTTGGCAAGCTCAAAAAAGCAGGGCCTTTTGATTTAATTATTGTTGATCCACCCAGCTTTCAAAAAGGCAGCTTTATACTCACTAAAGATTATCAAAAAGTATTGCGTCGCTTGCCAGAGGTACTCAATAGCAACACGCAGCTATTGTTATGCGCTAACAGCCCAGAATTAAGCGAAGAGTCGTTTAAAATGCTCATTAGCGAGCATACGCAAGGTGCAATTGAGTTTGTTAAACGTTTAGCACCTACGCAAGGTTTTGTTGATGTAGACAGTGATAGAAGCTTAAAAGTGTTGATCTATAAAACGTCGCAATCGTCACTATAAATGAAATTGAGTAACCGCCTTAATACTATAAACACATTGATCACAGAGTCTTACGATATCATTTGGGATTGTTGCTGTGATCATGGGTTTTTAGGTATGGCGATTTTAAAGCGCAATCTTGCGGATAAAATTATTTTTGTTGATATTGTGCCTGCATTAATGGCTGATTTGAGCAAAACATTAACTCGTTTTAGCTGCGCGCAAACAGCTAAACAGTGGCAGGTAAAGTGTCAGGACGTTGGCTGTCTTGAACTAACTCCTTCAGCAAAGCAACTTGTTATTATTGCTGGTGTGGGAGGGGAATTATTGCTTAAGTTAGTACAGCAAATAATAATAAATAACACCAATCATGATTTATCAAAATTAAGCTTTATTTTATGCCCAGTACATCATACTTATAGCTTGAGAAAAGGGCTGCATAAATTAGGCTTAGGCTTAGTTACAGAGCAAATAGTATTAGAAAATAAACGTTTTTATGAAGTTTTACACGTTAGTTTTGAAAGCGAACAACCTATTAGCTCAACAGGTACAATTATGTGGGAAGAAAACAACACAGCTCATAGAATGTATCTTTGCCAGTTAATTAAGCATTACACACGTATGATAAATAAAGACCCTGTATATTTTCAAAACGTGCTCAATGATTATCAACAATTAGTTGAATTAAAAACCTAAAATAACAGGTCTTGTGTGATCTATTTGTCATATTACTCTCGTAGAGTACATATAATTTACGCCTGCCTTGCGCAAATATATTTGGTTTATTTATGCTCGATAAAAACACACAGATTGGTTCACATCCAAAAAATAACACTAAATGGCCACAAAGCTTTGAGCAGCCAATTTCATATGCACCGTTGGTACAACTTGCTAATAAAAATTGGGTTGTACCGCAGCACTTTTTACGTTACCAACACTCTCTCGACAGTGTTAATGAAGTACTAAGTAATATTGAATTTTCAGCTCACTTTAGGGTGCTAGCAGCCAAAAAAGACAATCAAATTTATCTGCAAGTTGCGATACTTAGCCCTGATAATTACCAAAGCGGCAACAAAGCTAAAAAACTGCTGTTTGGTAGGCGTTGGTATGTTGAAGAAAACTTGCCTACGTCAGAGCTCATTCAAACTGCTTTGCTGGCTTTAAAAGTTGCAAGAGAGCACGAAGTACGTGAACTTTTTCAGTTAACACACGAAAGTGGTTTAAGTACGCCATTTAATAACCATCATGATTTGCCTTTAATGGCGCAAAATTCGGAATTGATCTGTAATCAAAATTATCCGGCTAATGACATTGATGCCATTATCGCACGATGTATATTTGCAGGTGAGCAGTTACGTTTAATTGCAATACAGGCTATCAATAGCGATAACTACTTATACACAGTACAACTTACGTGCGATGAGTGTCAGTTAGGTGAGTTTAATGCTAAGACGGTTGTATTTTTGGCATCAGATAGCTCAGCAAACGGTTTTTTACATGGCTTAATAAATGCGTTAATTAAAATCAGTAATGATTATGTTAACGAGCATTTTAAATACAATGGATTTGCGCGTTTTAGCCAGCACGTTGTAGCTGAGCAAATAGGGCTGCTAAGTGTTGTGCTGCGCTCTCATAATGCACTAAATTTGTGTTCATTAGGTAAGCAGTCTGCAAATCAACTTAATTTTGAAATTGACAGTGGTAGAGCGCCCCAAGGATGTAATCAAGCTATCAGTGGTTTTTTAGCTGCTCATGGGATTGAGCAGCCAGAAAATGCGCACTTATACCAATTTAACGTGTTATAGCTTATTTATTTCTTGTTTTACCGCAAAGCTAGAATCAGTCACGATAGCTTCAAGCGTTTGTACTCGTTCTTTGAGTGCAAGCACTTCAGCGTTTACCGCGCTCAGTTGTTTGTTTGAATCACTGTTGTTATTTTGCATCTTGTGTTTAAACTCAAGGTGCTTTTTATACATATCGTAAATCACACCTGAACCTACAGATATAAATACGATTAACACTATCATCGTAGTACCAGACATAACTTCTTTCCTTAAAATACCGTTGTTAGCACAAAGTATAACCTTATATTTGCGAGTATAAAGCTGACAATTGTAACTTAATTTGTAAATATGCTTTGTTTCGATCTGGTTTTGGCGAAATAGCACGTGTTAAATTATACAATGGCCCCATATTTATTGAATCGTACTTATCTATGCTTATCAGCGAAAGTGAATAAATAATTATGCTAAAAAATAAAATTCCCCCCGTTATTGTTGTACTGTTTTTTGCCGTACTAATGGCGATCATTGCACATTACAGCGTGATTGATTTTACTACTTTTATTGCTTATTTAGCTGTAGTGTTAGTAGTCATTGGCAGCATATTTTGTATTGCGGGTGTAGTGAGTTTTCGTTTAGCAAAAACTACGGTTAATCCAAGTAAGCCAGAGCAAGCCACACGCTTAGTAAGCAAGGGGATCTATAAATACACCCGTAACCCTATGTATGTTGGTTTTGCATTTATACTCGCAGGCTGGGGGGTCTGGTTGGGTTCTCTATGGGCTATTTTGTGTGTGTTTGGGTTTGTTTTTTATTTGACGGTGTTTCAAATAATTCCAGAGGAACATGCACTACAAAGGTTATTTGGGCAAGACTACAGTGACTACAAAGCGCGGGTAAGGCGTTGGCTTTAAGTAAAAAGGCTATTGTTATAATAAAATAATAGCCTCTGTATACCCAAACATCGTAAATTTATAAATCTTGCTTGGGCTAATATTTAGTTATTCGTACTCAATTGGATCTGTTATGTTATTCAGAGTAAATGCTTCTAAACGTTCTTGGCAAGCACCACATTTACCACAAGCCTTTTCACGACCGTTATAGCAGGTCCATGTTTGGCTATAATCTAAACCCATTTTGATGCCATCGGTTAGAATATCTATTTTAGTGTTGTTCAAGTATGGACTGAAAATTTCCACTGCATCGTAGTTAGCAATACGGCAAACATCATCCATCTTTTGTACAAACTCAGGACGGCAATCTGGGTAAATAGCATGATCTCCAGAGTGAGCGCCATAATAAACTTGGCTCGCTTTTAGCGATACAGCATAACCTACGGCCAGTGATAGCAAAATCATGTTGCGGTTAGGAACTATGGTGCTTTTCATGTTCTCAGCTTCGTAGTGACCTTCAGGGACTTCAATATCGTCAGTTAACGACGAGCCGCCAATTAATTGATTAATTGCTGAAATATCAACGATTTTGTGCGGAACGTTTAATTTTTCACACACATTTGCAGCAACTTTAAGCTCTTTTACATGACGCTGACCATAGTCAAATGACAGGGCATAAACATCGTGGCCTTGCTGCAGGGCTTTATTTAATACGGTAAATGAGTCCATACCGCCGGAATAAATCACAACTACTTTTTGCGTCATAACTGTTTTGCTCTTAGTTTTAATAGAGGTTTATATCAGGGCGCGATATACTACACGGCTGGAGCATAAATAACAATTTTTGACCGTGGTTTTTGATTTTTCAAATCAGGGTACTGTGCTCGTAATAAATGCCAAGCAGTAAGTGAGATGTCTTTTGTACAAAATTAATGAAATATTCGAAACAATCCAAGGTGAAGCGAGTTTTACAGGCACGCCTTCGATCTTTTTGCGTTTGCAAGGTTGCCCTGTGGGCTGTGCTTGGTGTGATACTAAACAAACGTGGGAAGTAGACAATGTATTTAAAGTCTCTCTGGATGAAACCGTTGAAAAAAAAGCCGATTCAGATCACTGGGCAGATGCATCTGCAGAACAAATTTTAGCGCTATTTGCAGCGCGTGGCTATCGTGCAAAGCATGTGGTGATCACTGGCGGCGAGCCATGTATGTACGACTTAAATCCTGTCTGTAATTTACTGCATGAAAATGGCTTTAGTACACAGATTGAAACCAGCGGCACATTTGAGATTTTAGCGCCAGCACAAACGTGGGTTACTGTTTCACCTAAAATTAATATGCGTGGCGGCTACGAGGTGCTCAGTACAGCAATGAAGCGCGCTGATGAAATAAAACACCCCATCGCGATGCAAAAGCACGTAGAAGAACTTGAAGAGTTATTCGCTAAAACAGGCGTAAGCCCTAAACTTGTTTACCTGCAACCAATTAGCCAAAAGGTATCAGCTACAAAACTGGCGATTGAAACGTGCATTGAAAAAAACTGGCGCTTATCAGTGCAAGTACACAAATATTTAGGAATAAGCTAAGCGGCTGCGCCGGGTTAGCGGGGCTGTAAGTTTTCAGCCGTAAGCCCTAAGTTTAGCCTGGTGTTAAAATAAAGCTGAGTAGGTTGAGTTGGGTACAACGAAACCCAACAAACCACTTTACTTATACCAACTAGCTTAGATATAGGGTCTACTTAATTCGTTAAATTGTTCAAATATTTATACAGATTAGTATGATATATCCACTTCGTAAATCGTGATAATTAGTTTATTATGCGCGACTCAATATACACACTACAAACGACTAGGCTTATATGTCCGCAAACGCGCTATACACAGATCTCTCCGATTACTATGACTTAATGTGCGCAGATATAGATTATCAAGCCCAAAGCTCTTCTATTCATAGGTTGCACCAAATCTTTGGTAATAAGGGAAATACGCATCTTGATTTAGCGTGCGGCACGGGCCCGCATGTTCGTCATTTTATTAACTACGGTTATCAAAGTAGTGGACTCGACATAAATCAACCAATGCTAGACAGAGCAACAATTCGCTGCCCAGAAGCGCAATTCTCACTGCAAAACATGAGTGAATTTGTTGTCACTGAGCAATTGGATTTAATTACCTGCTTTTTGTATTCAATCCATTACTGTGATGGTATTGATAAATTAAAAGAATGTATTGTTAGTGCACACAAGGCATTAAAAGATGGCGGTATATTTTGTTTTAACGTCGTTGACAAAAATAAAATAGATAGTGATTCATTTGTAGAGCATACCGCTGAAAACGAAAATAGTTTATTCACATTTCGCTCAGGATGGAGCTACAGTGGCAGTGGCGAAAAACAGTCATTAAAGCTCAGTATTACAAAAGTAACAGCAGACGACACTCTCGTATGGCACGATGAACATCCGATGGTTGCTTTGGGCTTTGCCGAGTTAAAAGAAGCCCTAAAGCCTTACTTTGAAATACATGTGTTTGCGCATGATTATGAAAAAATAACCGCTTGGGATGAAAGATCAGGCAATGCTATTTTTGCTTGTGTAAAAATTTAAAGTAGAAAGTAGAAAATAAAAAGTAAAGCCAAACTTTGTTAGTCTCATATCAGATACTTACCTATTAGCAATAAAGTTAAGTAGCATCAACGATCAGTGTAAAGGACTGCATTGAATAGTAGACTGGTGCGGCCATTATATAGGCCCAAAGATATAAAAAAGCAACGTAAAAAAACAGCTCCATATATTGAATATAGAGGAAGCGCAATGGCTTGAATCAATACTCAAGTTTTTTAGGTAGTAAACAACAGTTAAAACTAGAAGTCGCAACCAAGGATGTAAAATGCTACAAAGGCGTAGGCTGAGCAGTTGCAGTGCCATCAATAACTTAAGTAATAAACTCTTCAACAAAGCATTTATTTAAGTTAGTTTTTATTCGTCTAGCGTATAAAAACGTGTATTTCCTCTTAGTATATAGATGTAGTTTATTAGTATATTATGGCGCTACCGTTAAGGTATTCAATGCCGGTGTGTAGGGAATAGATAAAACTTGGTTCACCTTTAACTTGCTTAGATCTAGCGTTTTTTTATGTTTGCTTATTGCGTAGTTGTGGTTAATTAAATCGAGTACCGTAAGTGTTGCAGTATTGGCTAACCCTTCACAAATTGACTTCGTAGTATCGCCTATCCGAGTTTGATATATAAAATGCCCGCCTGCCGAGTAGTAAGGTATTTTGAGCAAAGTGTTTTCTGATAGAGGGTCGAAGTTAACTTCAGGGTTAACTGCTATAACGTCTTTAACTCCAACACCTGCACTGGCTCTTATTGAAATTGTGATCAGTGTAAGGGTGTCACCTGGTTGAACTGTATAATGTAATACGGAATGCATAGCGTTTATCCTTGATATGTATGTATGGAAAGTTAGTTGGGGAAATATATTTTTAAAGATAACAAAGAGCTAGGTTACACATGGTTAATAAGCTGCGTTTACTATAAATCATTCATTTTACCAACATGGTAAAATGAATGATTTATAGTAAAAGTGACATTTTGCGTATTTTCCCGCCACTTCGGTTCATTAAATAGGCTGAAATATTCACAGATCTTAAATCTAGATTTTACACACCAAAAAACGCAAAAAAGAGAAGTGTATTTTTTTACTGTGTTATCAATGTGTACAAGGAGTGTTCCCACTTATAATACACTACGGTAAAGCATAGGATTTGTGAAATACAGCAAAAGGTCAGATAGTATCTTTTACTGCTTTAACAAACTGATAGTTTGTTTGTGCATCTAAATTAATACTCCAAACCATAGCACCACCAAACTGTGGGTCTTTGCAAATAGCTTGGTATTGATCGCTAATTAACGGGTAAATATTTGCAGGAACATCAGGAACAGTAAAAATACTCGTTCCGGCCGCATCTCTATTAGCTGGCTCACCAATCACAATTAGAGTCTCTGCAGGAATAGACTTTTTAAAGTTAATAAAACTTTTAGATATAAAGTCCACATTTGTTTCTTTACTGCCATCAATATCAGGGAATGGATTGTTGTATGCCTGAATAAACAAATAATCAAAACGATTATTATTTATTGCCTGATCGTACATACGACAATGACCAGTCGAAACCAAGTATAAATCAGAACCTGGAGCGAATTGATTTACCTGAGGGGCAGCTGTAATAAGTAATGTTGGAGCAAGTTGTTTTATGGCCTGACAAAGCTCATCCAAATATTTACCATCACCATTAATTTCCAAATCAAAATCTACGCCAGTGAAACCATAATCTGTTAGGTATTCAACTAGATTCTGAGCAAGCACGACTGTTGAAACGTCATTTGGATTATAGGTATTAATTTCACCACCGACTGAAAATAATACCTGCTGTGCACCCTTTGATTTGGCTTTTTTTATGTCTGCTTTCAAAGCTGTTTCTGAAGGAGATGCAGCAAATGCATCACCAAAAATACCAACAGTGGCACCATCAATTTTACCAAATGCCATCACAATCGCGGTATAACCTTGCTCCGCTGCTTGTGTAAATGTGATGTTTGACCAGCTTTGTAGGTAGCCAACCATCAGTGCTTTATTATTACTCATATAGATATCCTTTTGTGTATATATCAGGGCAAGCAACCATGTTAGACATTTGGCTTTGACCCTGTAGTTAATTGAGTTGTATGAGTTTGTTCAGATAAGGAGTAAAGGGTCGAGCTACTTCTCTAATGAAGCGCTTCAATTACGATTAAAACCCTACCGTAAAATAGGAAGTATCATTAGATAAGTAACTGACCTCTTTATTTTAACAATTAAGCTAAAGCCCACTTTCATCGGTTTTAGATAGTTGTTATGACTATTTTCTAAATGTCGCTGTATTGCCATTTTTTTCTATGCAAGTACGCCCAACCATACCTGTACCATCATCTAAACCAACGAGATAGTCAGAATTAAGAATAATTAAACCAGTAGGATCAAGGTTTGTTACATGTAAATCATTGACGTTTATGTTCGCGTCATCACTTTGAGCTGTTGCTACAGGGGCTGTTCCTGCTTCATTCTTGATTAAGATATCCATTAATTACTCCCTTTATTTATTATGTTGTTACAGGCTCTGTCACTTGCCTATAACAATTAAGCTAAAGCCCGTTTTAATGGGCTTTAGGTTTTGTTATGGGCTTCTATTCTATATAGATGGTGTTTTATGCAAGCTATGCTAGTTGAAAGTTTCCACCTTGAAAGATCCAGTCTTGACCTCCAGCAACATTTGTCCACCCAGTCACTAGCCCGGGACCTCCAGCCCCTTTCCATGCAGCAATTATCCAAGTCGTATCGCGAGGAAGTTCTCTCGACTTTTGGTTTCCAGTTTCTATATTATTGTCCATCACTTCTTGAAAACCCTGTTGGTCAGGTATAACTGCCGCATTTGAAATTCCAAACCAAACACTTTTGCCTTGTTTGTTAGTTATTTTCATATCTTTTCTCTCTTTAGTTTATATTTATTCATTGTTTTAGGATTTAAGACGCTTGTGTATATGTTGTATTAGTGCGTTTTTTTGGCAATTCGTTATTAATTGATGTTATAATATTGTTCTTAGATGAACCCTCAATTTCAACTTTAATTTCACTGACAGCTTTAACATTCTCCTGATCATATCCTAAGTCCTCAATACAAAAATTACGGGTTTGAGATTTAGTGGGAGCATTTCCCGCATAGTTAAATTCAATTTCATAAAAAGCCATAATATTCTCCTTTAAATTTTCATTTACTTGTTATAGGCTTTCTTCATTGCCTATAACAATAGGGTTTAAAGACAATGGTATTTATTCCCACTATCTATTCATCATTTATGGTCTTTTAACACCCGATGAAGGTCCTAAAAGGCCACTATCAACTCCCATTAACTAACCAAATTTCAGACGTAACTTCCCTATATTTGGGCGGTGAGTCGCCCTTTCTTATCAATAATAGGCAATTTAATTGCAGCTCTATTGTTACAAAGATGAACGTAAAATAACGTTGGGGAAGTAAGTGATTAATTTGATTGTTTAGTGATGGGTTAATTCTTTACTTAAAAGTTTATTGCTGACTTTCAATTTTAAAGCTGAAGCCGTCTTCAGCATTACCATTAAGTGAAATGGTTGCTTTAGTGACACCTTCCAGATCCTGCTCAAAGAAGCTATCGGTATTAAGTACCGCTGAATTTAATAACTGGCTTTCTTCAATTTCCGAAGCGACGCCCCAGTACAACTTAGGTTTAAGTACAAACGTCGCTTTTTGACCAAAACCGACGATTTTCTTTTCCATCATCAATTTG
This sequence comes from Pseudoalteromonas sp. NEC-BIFX-2020_002, assembly GCF_013002825.1. Taxonomy (NCBI): domain Bacteria; kingdom Pseudomonadati; phylum Pseudomonadota; class Gammaproteobacteria; order Alteromonadales; family Pseudoalteromonadaceae; genus Pseudoalteromonas; species Pseudoalteromonas sp. NEC-BIFX-2020_002. The sequence goes on along the minus strand of NZ_JABEPJ010000022.1, from coordinate 6,881 downwards.
CCGTCTTTATATAGCTGAGCACTGATCCCCTCTGACACATGTACATCATTATTAACATCAATTGACTTAGTATCAGAGGCATTCCCATTCGCGGTTAATACTACGCCAGTATCATTTTTAGCGACGGTGTAACGCTTACCAATCACCGATGGTAGAACTTGCGTTTTATTTTGTCCTTCTTGCCAAGTCGCTCCAACACTGGTTTCAATTGGAAAAATAAAGGTGCTGGAAGATGCGCGGCCAATATCTGGGATCACTCGCCAGGCCACACCTTCTTTTAACGCATCAAAGGTAGGTGTTTCGTTTTTAGTGAAAACAAAAATTTTAGGTAAGTCTTTGTTCATAGATTTGTTTACATAAGTAATTTCAATATTTGAAGGCATAATTTATCTCTCATTGAGTAAGTGGTTTTAATGTTATAAATGGCTTTTTTGCCATAATGGGGTTATTGTTGACTTTCGATTTTAAAGCTGTAACCGTCTTCGGCATTACCATTAAGTGAAATGGTTGCTTTAGTGACACCTTCCAGATCCTGCTCAAAGAAGCTATCGGTATTAAGTACCGCTGAATTTAATAATTGGCTTTCTTCAATTTCCGAAGCGACGCCCCAATACAACTTAGGTTTAAGTACAAATGTCGCTTTTTGACCAAAACCGACAATTCTTTTTTCCATCATCAACTTGCCGTCTTTATATAGCTGAGCACTGATCCCATTAGGTACGTTAACACTGTTATTAATATCAATTGACTTAGTATCAGAGGCATTTCCATTCGCGGTTAATACTACGCCAGTATCATTTTTATCGACGGTGTAACGCTTACCAATCACCGATGGTAGAACTTGCGTTTTATTTTGTCCTTCTTGCCAAGTCGCTCCAACACTGGTTTCAATTGGAAAAACAAAGGTGCTGGAAGATTCACGGCCAATATCTGGGATCACTCGCCAGGCCACACCTTCTTTTAACGCATCAAAGGTAGGTGTTTCGTTTTTAGTGAAAACAAAAATTTTAGGTAAGTCTTTGTTCATAGAATTGTTTACATAAGTAATTTCAATATTTGAAGGCATAATTTTCCTACTTGGGTTTGTTGGGGGGTTGTTTACATGAGTTTAGTTAGCAAACGGCAGTTAACTCGCTTTACTGCTAGCATCTGTGCCATCTGATTTTACTTCCACAGACGTTAAGGTTTTATCAAAAAGCTTCCCTTCAGTGAATGAATTTAACGCAGCTATCACACTTGTAACGCCAGAAACTGATGGCTCATTTAGTGGGAAGCTTTTAGTATAAGAGACTTTAGAATCAACACCGTTTGCGGTTTTTAACGTATCGGTTACTACAACTTCCAGTGTCATATTAAATGACTCAGAGATAGTAAGTGTTGATGTACTATCTGTGACAGTCAGTTGAATAGCATCTTGAGCATTACTTGATACTGTTTTAATCATTGAATCTATAGATACAGTGCTGCCTTCCAGCTTATTTTGGTCCGCTTCTTCAGCGACTTTATCCAGTTTGGCTTTGATATTTTTTTGTAAATTAGCATCTGAGCCTAAATTTTCAGTCAATGAAGCTTTAAAGGCTTCTTGATCAATAACTTTATAGCTCGAAGTGATTATAATAGAGTTACTCATTCTTTGTTTCCTTCGGTTGGGTTTATCTAAGGTTTGCATGATATTGGACGACACAATTTCACCGCCCAATTGGGTTACTTTTTTTTTATCGTATCGAGCTGAGCAATAGACAGTTCAAGTTGTCGACAGCTGATTTTTGTATTACCGTTTTTTAATTGGCAGTAATACCAAATACCATCCATGTTTAATAGTCGGTTAAGCGCAACTGGGTTAAGTCTACTAATTTCAAAAGCATTCATATCTGTTATGTCTTTTTTAGCTGTACTGCTCAACCTGAAAATGATAGCCATCTTTGGCATTACCATTGAGTGAGACTAATACCTCTGCTACACCGCTTAAATCCAGCTCAAAAAAACGATTTGAATTTAACACTACCGATTTAGAAGCGAGCCCTTTACCTTCGCTAATTTCTGATGCTAATCCCCAATAAAGTTTATTACTTGGTTTAAAAATGGCACTTTGCTGATAACCGACGATTTTTTTTCCTATGATGGCCTTACCACCATTACAAAGCTGAGCAGAAACCCCACTATCAACTTGGATGTTATTCACCAACTCAATGATGTCTTTTGTACTGGCATTACCGGATTTTTCCAAGATCACACCAGTATTATCTTCAATTATTTGGTATTGTTTACCAACTTCAGCAAGTAACATTCTGGTCGTGTCAGCGCCATTATTCCAACCAGCTCTGATAGTAAAATCAGGCTCATAAATAAGTGAGGCGACCGAGCCTCTGCCAACATTTTTCAACACCCGCCAGGCAATACCGTCTGTAATAGCATTAAAATCATGCATGCCACTTTCAGCAAAAATAAAAACGTGTGGTAAGCTTTTGTTCATCGAGTGATTGATGAACTTGATTTGAGTTTTCATAAGCTGTGCTACCTTTTATTTTTGATCTTCGATCTTAAATGTGTACCCTTCTTTGGCATTTCCGTTTAATGACACAGTAGCCATCGAAACACTTTCTAGGTTTTGCACAAAAAAGTTATCTGAATCCAATACAGCCGAGCCTATAGCATCTGATTGATTAATTTCAGAAGCGATCCCCCAGTAAAGTTTAGGTAACAAACGAAATGATGCTTTTTGACCATAAGCAACAATATTTTTCTTCACTAACACGCTATCATTTTTACTCAAGTAAGCACTTACTCCATTTTGAACTTTTATCTCATTGGTAAGCTCTATTTCATCGCTTCTGACGGCATTACCATTTTCAACTAATACTATTCCTGTGTTGGTTTCTGTCACCGTATAACGTTTACCTTGGGTACAATTTAAAGCTTTAGTCTGGTTACAATCATCTTCCCAACTGGCAAATATTTTTGTTTGAGCTGGGTAAGTAAAACGGCTCATTGACTCTCTACCTATCTTTGAAATGACTTTCCAAGCAATGCCATCTTGTAAGGCGTTAAACGAAGGTAGCTCGTTAGTCGCGAAGACAAATATTTTAGGCATATCTTTATTCAATGATTTATTAATATAGGTGATCTGAGTATCACAAAACATATTGAATTCCTTAGTGTTAATATTAGTTTCTGATTATGTTCATTTACTACTCTGTCATATAAGCGTTTAGAACCTAGATCCTGTTTCGGATAATTAATCAGCCGTTTTACCAAGTGATTAATAAGATACTTAATTTAAAGTATCTTATTTCACTCAGTGTTTTGTGGTGCTGTTATATAAACGTTTAAGACTTAAGTTCTGTTCCAACTTAATTAACTAAATAATCAACAATTAGTGGAGTGATATGTTTGCGGGTACGAAAAATCAATTTTCTAATTTGAGATTCGGTTTGTGCTTGTTCCTGACTGATTTGCTTGTAGCATTTGTCATTAAAGAAATAATCTAACGCGACTATACGATATTTCTCCGGCATATTTTTAATTGTCTTTTCAATAAAACAACTGGTGCTTTTATTAACGACCTCGTTAAATATTTCAGCTTCGTTATCTTGCTCTTCAGCTAACAGCACCGTTTGGTATTTAAAGTACGTCTGATTTTTTCTTAATTGGTCAAAATAATGATTACGGGCAAGCTGAAATAACCAAGCCTGTAATTTTATATCTGATTTTGCTTCCGGCAACTTTTGATAAGCTTTTAGCATGGTGTCATGAGACAGATCTTCAGCATCATGGAAATTTTTAGTTAAACTATACAAACAGTAATTAAATACTTTTTTTTCCAACCTTAACCAGTATTGCCAAAACTGCTCGGGATCGGTTTTGAGTTGGCTAATAATTTGTTTGTAATTTAGGTCATCAGTATTATTGCCAATCCAAGAGAGCGTATTTGGCGTTGTTTTCAACTGTGCAGACATGATTTTTCCTTTCATTGAATAGAAGTAAATATGCGCATGCAAAATTTTGGGTATGTGAATGCGCATATTGTTTAGTTCAACGCAAAGATATTTTTTTATCGTTGCTTATACCGGCTCAGATCCGGCTCACTTGTATTATTTAACTGAATTTTTAATCAATAGAGGCTGATGGTTTTTAATGCCTTCCCAAATTAACGGATGTGAGAAACTGTAATGATCCGATTCACGTACGACTAAGCCGCTGCTCAACATTTTTTGGGCTAAACACAGCGGTGCATGAATATGTTTTTTATGCGTAAATTGAGTTAATTGGCTGGCACTAAAATGAAATCCTTGTAAAGCCGCATATTGGAAAAGCTCAGTAAGCTCGACCGGCATATCGGCCAGTGTATTGTCTATAAATTGTTGTAACTTAGTGGATTGGAAGCTTTGATAATCAGGAGTGAGCAGTAATTGCTGTAAAAAAGCGGGGTTGCCAGCAGCGCGCTCTATTGCCACTTTTACTTCGGTTTGATATTTCGCAATAGCAAACCCTTTTTTGGCAAGGCAATGTTTTGCTAAGCGAGTTTGGGCGTCTAGACTGAGTTGTTTTAATGGCATGGTGTGCGCAAGAGACAACCAATCAGGTGGCGAGGTCAGTAGATCTTTTGGCTGGGCAATAAGAATAAATAAAATAGGCTGTGCGTATTCTATTTCTATGAATAAGCGTAAAAATTGAATCTGTGTATAGGTTAAATGATGCACATCATCGATAGTAATTAGTGCGATTCTTTTATGAACTGCATAATCAATTAAATCATAGGCTATCTGCTGATCTATTTTATTCATTTGCTGGAGTGTTTGTTTTGCTAGCGTGTTACGTTGATTTTTACTGAGAGAAAACCCTAATAATTGCAGGGTCCTTAAATAACTTAGAGAAGAACTTGCGACTAAATTTACTTTTTTTGTAATCACCATATCCGTGGCAGTACTTTCAATTTGCAGTAGTTGTTTTATAAAATTAAAGATCGAAAATTTGAGTTTATGAGCAGGGCAATTATGTGGTTGGCTAAACGCTAAATTACGTTTTCCTGCAGATTTAACACAATCAATAAAGTGATTAAGTAAATGGGTTTTCCCGCTGCCAGTTATACCGTAAATATAAATGGTTTTGGTGCAGTTTTGACTTTCAGCATAACTCAATAATGAATGTAATTGATGTAATTCCCATTCTCTACCTAGGCAGGGATCTACTGATTGCTTCATTAAATGAGTGTATAACCAAACAGGGATAGGCGAATTAGGAAGTAATACGTCAATGCTGACTTGAAAGAAGCGTGCAAATATAGATAATGTTCTAAAGAGTATTTTTTTCCCAGCTTCAGCTCTTTTTATTGATGAAACTGAAATAGGCAGCCTTTTATCGGTACATTCTTGAGCCAGCTGCTCTTGACTTAAAGCTTTTTTTTCTCAGTAACTGTAGGGCATGCGCATTAATATTTATGCGTCCGTTCGTAAGCGTTTCCGTTTCCATTAGGCTATTCCTCATAACTCTCTTGTATTTGTATTAAAATAGCGATAATTGATCGCTTAATAGTGCAAAAGTTTTGGAATTATAAGTCTACTTTTTTGTTGAGTTTTTTAATATTACAGAGCATTACATAAGTTTGACTTACCTCAAATAAGCCATTCAAGCACCTGTAATATCTTTCAAAATGCCAACTAAAATAACATCAAATCCTCACTTTATATTTTACGTGAAACAGGAGTAACTAATTGAATCAAAAGCTTGTGATACGGTTGAATCATTAATATGGCTTGTTGGTAATTGGAATTCTGAAAGTAGTAAATTAATGAATCATGGAAGCGGATAAGTGACAAAACTTTTGAAGGCTCTGGTTAAAAGTATTCGATCGAAAAGGATAAAATTGTAAGATAACTACTTTGACGAGATTAACTTACTATTCCAATGTCTTGGCTCTCGAAACTTTAATATCAGTAGAAAGCAAAATAATGGTGGTAGAAAAATAGTCTATGACTTAGAGGTTAGTTTCAACGGCACAGCTATTCCAAGAAACTAGATGACCTGCCTGTTCAGCGAGTCTGATAGACGCGCTTTGGCGCTGTGTATCTATCTAGCTAAAATTAACAAGCTTTCAAATGAGGATAAAGCCAAAGCCATATTGGTAATGGACGATCCAGTGACCAGCTTTGATAATGAACGAATCTCTAGCATTTTAAATAAGCTCTATGAGATTTCGCCAACTATAAAGCAGTTGTTCATAACAACTAACTACCGTGGAATGGCGGTTACAGCAATTAAAAAATTCGCTAATACGAGCGCATTAAAAATTGTAAAAGTAGCGAATGGTTCGGACTTTGCTGCTACTACAGAAGCAGAGATGACAGCGACGGAGCATGATGACGCATACAACGAAATCACTGCGTTTATAAACCATGAAACTCAAGACAACAAAATAATGAAACTTAGACCTTTTTTGGGGATAGAACTTCGCCATCGATACAAAGAGCAAATCAGAGCCAATGGAGCCACTTCGAAAACAGATTTTTCAATTTGTATTGATACCCTTAAGAACAATGGCATTATAACTGAGAAAGTTGCAAACGAGGTTCATTCTTTTAGAACAACTTTAAACCCACCAATGCACGAGTTGATGGAGATGAATATTGAAGATGTTCGAAATACCGCAACTAATATGATGGATTTGATTTATAACCGTATGTAAAGCACAAGGGAGCTGAGCAAATGCTCAGCTTGATTGCTCATAATATACTTTATTGCGGTAACTAATTTAAGCTCATACCTTAGTTCTTAAGGAACATTGATCGCGTAACTTCCTATTTTAAAACGGCAAATGTCACTTTCTTTTTCAATGGATTGACGCTTACAATTTTCCGCTAGTAGCTTTAGTACACGGTGTATCT
>NZ_JABEPJ010000021.1:0-71829 GCF_013002825.1 Pseudoalteromonas sp. NEC-BIFX-2020_002 | reverse complement strand
CCTCTGCCCCGCAGGCAATGGTATGTGGCGAAGCGGGGTTAATGTAAAGAGTCACAATCAAGAATACACGCGATTCTGCGGTTACTTAAAAGATTGCAAAGTATGCCCACTGCAACAGCAATGCATGTGAAAGCCACCAATAAAAACAGGCCGACAAGTGCAGTTTAAAAATGATGAGTCGCGTAAACAGCTCAGCTACATTGACAAAATGAAGGCCAAAATAGACAGCCCACTGGGGCGACGACAATATTTTATAAAGTAATGGTAAAAGACTCGGTTGTATAGAATCTGCTTTCCTTATGGTAAAAAGCGAAATATTACAGTCAATAAAGGCATGAACAAATTGACCTTACGCGGACAAGCGAAAGTGAATACATTCACTTTATTTTGCGGCAGCTGTATTGCCTTGTTCATAATCTAGAAAAGCTGAGAAACACGATACATTAATAGGGGTAACCCCTTATCACCTCAAATAAGCCACTTAAACACCTGCAATACCTTCTAAAACGCCCATTAAAACAACATCAGTCCTCTTTTTATATTTACGTAAAATCGAAGTAGCCGATTGAATTAAAATGAGAGCTCAACTATGTTTAAAGCATCAATAAAAATAAATTAAAAACGAGCTATTCTACAGGCTCGTTATATAAAGTGATGTCTAGTAAATAAAGGCAGGAGGCTCTAATGGTACGAACATCAACACATTGGCTTCTGGATGCTCTGCTTAGTTCAAAACCTGAGCTTGTACTACCAGATAACTATAATCTTTCAATGGATGCCCGTGAAGCTTGGCATCAATTGCAAACAACACTAAGATTACCTGCTAGCGCAATTTGTAACGCACTTTCTTTAACTTATTCTACAGACAGTATTAATATACAAGAATTTAAACCTCCCAGAGATAACCCTTTTAGTGAAAAGGTTTGTCGTGATATGGGCATATTGCCCTTTGATTTGAGTGTTAATAAACCGGTTATTGCAACTTATGATCCTCGTCGACTTCCCGAGTACTATGATCAAATACGTTTTATTCTGATGGGTGACTTTAAACTGGCTATTTTGTCTCCTGAAGAATTTGATATTGGGCTTACACGGCTCTTTTCGACAATTAACCACGACTATAGGGCTATTGATCTAACCGTTGCGTTAGTCGATGAAGGTGAAATTCCCCAGTTAGCGAAAGCCATCTTACGCTCTGCTATAGATAAAAGGGCATCTGATATTCATATACACCCGATGGTTGGTGGGGCTGCAATTAGATTTCGAGTTGATGGTGTTTTAGAGCGAATTGCATCGTTTCCCAAGCAGCAGCACGAAGGCTTGTCTCGCTATTTTACTATGAATGCAGGGCTAGAGCTGAACCCCCTAACTGCTCAAGATGGACGAATGCGATTAATTTATGGTCAACGTGAAATTGACGTTAGATTGTCTTTATTGCCCGTATTTGATGGCATGAGAATCGTGTGTCGCCTTCTTGAGCAAGGCAAGCAGTTTTCTTTAGTTAATAGTGGCTTTTCCCCTTCTGATTATCATGCACTAAAACGACTTGTATCCTACGGCTCGGGAATTGTACTGCTGACGGGGCCTACTGGGTCGGGGAAGACATCAACACTGTACGGCCTGCTTTCAGAACTCAATAGTGTAGATGTCAATATTATGACCTTGGAAAACCCGGTGGAATACGTTTTACCCGGTATATCACAAGTGCAAGTCAATGATGCTCAAGGTCTTTCTTTTGGTGATACGTTGCGATCAATACTAAGGCAAGACCCTGACATTGTTTTGGTTGGTGAAATACGTGATGCTGAAACGGCAAAAATCGCATCTCAAGCGGCGTTAACGGGGCATTTGGTATTGTCTACGTTGCATACTAATGACGCAATGGCGACAGTACCTAGACTTTTGGATCTTGGAATAAATCCATCGGTTTTGGCTGATGTATTGGTTGGTGTCGTTTCCCAGCGTCTGGTTAGAAAGCTATGTTCATCCTGTAAAGTAAAGGTCACTAAGCCACTCCTTCCTGAAGAATTAGAATATGAACGTATCACCGGTGAGCAGCCTGGTTGTCGTGCTATAGGATGTGATAAGTGTCATTATACTGGCTACATGGGCCGCCTTCCTATTACTGAAGTCATGGAAGTATCACCAGAGATGCGCACATTAATGTTAAGTGGCTGTAATAACGTTAATGACTTAACAGAGGCTAATAACAGTTTTCAGACGCAGATGGCCGTTAGCGCAGGGCAATGGATAGTTTCTGGTGAAACAACAGTCCAAGAGGTCGGGCGTGAGCTGGGCTTACATTTTTGGCGTGAACTTGCAGTGGTTAATAATAAAGTACCAAATATGTTGCTAGATAATTTTTCAAGGTCAAACTCGCTTTCAGAGGATCGTCTCAAAGTTTTGTTGATATCTGATAATAAAGAGCTTCAATCAATGCTAGCTGAAAGTTTTCAATATGGAATAGTCTTTGTTAATAATGAACACAAGGCTTCCGAAATTTTGAAAAAAGATACTTCAGTTATTGCCATTTTAATTGATGCTGCCCTTATGCAGTCTACTCCAGAAAAATGGCTTGGAAAGCTGAGAGAGCAATTGGCTTGGTCGGGGACTCCTGTGCTATTTTTAATCCCCCAAAATCAAAATGAAACCAAAATATTGTTGAATAAATTCCATGCGCATGCGATGGAATACGATGAAAATATGACCTCTCCTACTGAAATCGTTAATAAGCTACAAAGTATACTGACTAAAGGAACACTCTAGTATGAACGCTCAAATATTACGAAAAAACACTAATCAGGGCTTCACTTTGTTAGAAATAATTGTTGTTGTTGCGATTATTGGAATACTCGCGGTTGTGGCGGTTCCTTTGTATAATGATTACATAATACGTGCGCAGGTTACAGAAGCTTTTGTTTTTGCCGATGCGGAAAGAATTAAGGTCATTGAAAAACGTATTGAAAGCTCCAACTTTGATATTGCAACATTTTCTGAACCAAAAGTACATATGACTTCTTTGAAGTGGGTGCCTGTAGCGAATAACAACCCAGTCGAAAATTCAGTTATCGGGTATATTCTTCCTACTATGGATTTAAAAGGCCTTGGGGTGAGAGATACGTTTGCACTTGAGTATTTTTATAATGGCTCTTGGCGTTGCGTTAATGCTGCCAATGTGATTGGGCGTGGCGCAGTGTCTACCAATAAAGCGCTTGATGACAAGTATCTCCCAAGTAGCTGCCTTAACGGAGCAGGACTTTTGGCTGCACACCCTAATGTGCCTGCGGGCTGCCCCTCTGGAACACAAAAAGTACAAGTGAAAGATGCTAACGGTAAACAGCAACAAGTCTGCCAGCTACCTAAGACACAGAAACAACCTCAGGTCGTTCCACAACTACAACCACAAGCACAAGCACAACCACAGTTACAACAATTAACGCCAAGTGTAATACCAATAGTAAAACCACAACTTAAAAAATGTCCAGGCACTTTAAAATTAGGTTCGGATGGAAGGTGCCATACATCGAGTGCCCCTTTGCCGGCACAATGTCCCGTGGGTCAAGACTGTGGGCATCATGATCCTAAATGTTCAATAGCGGGACAAGAATATATAGGGGAAACTTCAGTCGCTGTACGCGATCAACACAACCCTTTTGGAAGCAGAAATAATTATGCAACTAAGACTACGAACGTTCCCGCACAATGCGTCGCAAAATGTAAAAACGGTTTTGTTTTTAATCCCAAAGAACCTTCAAAGTGCTCATTAGCCCCTTCAACAAATAATCATACTTGTCGAGGCCCTAAATTTATTTGTGAGCGAAGCCATGTCACCACAGGGGCTGCCTGTACAGTTGATGCTCCTTATGCTGCCAATTTTATTGAAAATTTAAAAGATGGTTCCCGTTATGTAACAAGAGGCTGTGTTACACAGCAAGAGGCATTTGAAGCTGACAAGTACAATAAAGGCAATGCAAATTGCAAAAATTATAATGTTGTAGTGCTACAAGACGCTCACTTTAAATGTACATTTGCTTGCTATGGTGATGCTTGTAATCTTGAATCCGTTCCAGATCATCCAGCGACATGGGGTGATGGTAAATCGTCAACGGATTTACCTGATCAGTTTAATACTCCTTAAAGGTAGGTTTCAGTATGGCTGATAAAAAGGATAAACAATCATTTAACAATGGAACTCACCAGCCTAGCTTGAATGATATTTTGAAAACGAATAGTAACGCAAACAAAGTAAGTGGTAGCTATAACAATAGAGGTGCCAATAATGGTACCTCTATGACTCCCCAAAGCCTTGATGAAATACTGAATAAAGATAAGAAAAAACAAAAAGTGAATCCCAGTGTTGCCAATTCTGCCTCTCTTTGTGATTTGCCAGGTTTAGATGATTTGGTCAATATAGGAAGTCATTCTAAGTCTTTTCAGCAACATACTTCATCTAGTAGAGATGAATCAGCGAAGACGATTCACCAAATAATTAATTCGACTAGGATTGAAGATTCACCCAAACAGGAAAAGAAAATTGAAGGTATTGTTGGTCAAAAACACCGTAAAGTTTTAAGTATCGTAATTTTTTTGGTATTTATTATTATCGCTACTAGTTTTTTCAACCCTAAACAAGATAAAGGAATAGCGCCCGAATTTGCCTTGGCTCAACAGTTGATGGTTGTCGTGAATGGGATAGAAAAATACCGATTGGAAAATAACAAAACACCAGAAAAACTGTCTGATTTAGTTGAATTCCCTAGTGGGGCTGTAGAGTGGAGGGTCGACCAATATGATTTGCAACTAGAGGCGAGTGCGTTAGAGTTTTTTTTCTGGGAAGATTTAAATGGTTACATTGTAATATCACGGCTTGGGGATGAAGCTTGGATGTATAGCAATGAAGGTGAATCGAAAATAAAAAGAGTACCAGCAAGGTAGAAGGTGGTTACACAACAAAAAACAAAGAAAGAGCAAAAAAAAAATAGGAAAACACCTATCCTAAATTTTGTATTTTCATATTTTTTACTCGCTTTAAATGAGTGTGAAAAAAACAGAGTGATGCATGGCAATTGCAAGAAAACATCAAATAAGTTTGGTTGATACAAAATACTATCACTGTATTTCTCGGTGTGTTCGCCGAGCATTTTTATGTGGTGAAGACTGTTTTACGTGAAAGCCTTATGAACACTGCAGAGCGTGGTTTGAGGACAAGTTACTTGCTTTAGCAAAGATATCGCCTGTATGGCCTATGTAGATTTAAACCAAATCAGAACGATGAAAACAACGATGAGATGAAAACAACGATGACACCCATCCTAAAGTTTATATTTTTTACTAACTTTTAATTCGCATGAAAAGTTACCTGTATGTTATATGGCAACTGCAAGAAAAAGTCAAATAAGTTTAGTTGATACAAAGTATTATCACTGTATTTCACGTTGCGTTCGTCGTGCTTTTTTGTGCGGGGAAGACCGTTCTACAGGCCAGTCTTTTGAGCATCGCAGAGGCTGGGTTGAAGATAAGCTGCTTGGGTTAGTCAAGGTGTTTTTCATTGATGTATGTGCCTATGCAATCACGATTAACCAGCAAAATGTCAGGAACATTTAACAACAGCGCAGCTGGCCCGAAGGGCGAAAGGCTGGACGCCTGAAGTACAGCCATTTAGTGCTTAGTTGATGATAAAAAATAAATAGATTTAATGATAAAGCCATTATTATTGCTGTTATCCATGGCGCTCTTCCCTTCGGGCCACCTAAGACGTTCAACGTTGTTTTCACCGCAAATCATAATAGTTATATTCCCTTACTTTTCAATACTGTTAACTTAGTTGCTGTGTTTTCCACTCAACAGCTGTTTACCTTAAAAATGATATATTCACGCAGTAAAAGTAGGTGGACCAAAGCGACATGCAGTTTGTGTTGCATAATGTGATGGGGTAATTTTTTCATTTCATGAAACCTATTTGTCATCTCGCTTACTATTCAGTTGCCATTTTATTGTGTAACCTAAGCCGGATTTATTTTTGGAGGAATTTCGCGATGTTGCGAACGATATTATCTGTAAGCCTGGGATTGTGTGTAAGTATGGGGGCATATGCCAGTGAGGTTATGACCCCTGAAAAACTTTGGCAAGTAAAACGTGTGAGTGCGCTGGGTTTAAACCAAAATAAAACTCATATAATTTACAAAGTAACGACGCCAAGTGTTGAGAACAATAATTTCAATAGCAAGGTCTATCAAGTGCCACTAAAAGGTGGTGAGTCTCAGTTGTTAAAAGCCTATCAAGGTCTTTTTATTGATAGCAGTATTTCGCCGGATGGCAGCAAAAAACTTCTTCATGAAAAAGTAAAACTAGAAAAGGTTTTGGCATCAGACAGATATAAAGAGCTTGGTCAAGCTAACGCTTATGTGTTTGATGATTTAAACTATCGCCATTGGGATACGTGGAAAGACGGCAGCTTTAAACATGTTTTTTATCAAGACTTAAAGACAGAAGAAAAAGTCGACATCATGAAGGACATGCCATTTGATAGCCCAACGTCACCATTTGGCGGTGCTGCTGATTATACGTGGGGACCCAAGGGCGAAAATATTTATTATGTCAGTAAAAAACTGACTGGTGAGCAGTACGTTAGCAGCACTAATACTGACATTTATCGCTACAACCTCGCTAGCAAAAAAACGACAAACATCACACAAAGCAATTTAGGTTATGATAAGTACCCCGCGTTCTCGCCAAAAGGCGACTTAGCATGGTTACAAATGGATGAGCCAGGCAATGAAGCAGATAAAAACGATATTATTGTTAAGGTGAAAAACCGTGACTTTAATCTAACAGAACACTGGGATGGCACCGTAAATAGCTTTAAATGGAGCAATGACGCTAAGCATATTTATTTTGTAGCGCCAGTTGACGGCACTATTCAGCTGTTCCAAGTATCTGTAAATACAAAAACTAAGCCGAAAATTATGCAGCTTACAAACGGCATGTTTGATGTAAATAGCATAGTTGCAGTATTAGATAATCAGCTTGTGGTAACACGTAACAGCATGAATGCCGCGCGTGAAATTTACAGATTTGATCTGGATAGCAAAAAGCTGACTGCGTTGACGAAAGAAAATGACACATTTTATGCCGATCTGGACTTACCCAATGTTGAAAAACGTATGGTAAACACCAAAGATGGCCAACAGATGTTAACTTGGGTTATTTACCCGCCTAATTTCGATAGAAGCAAAAAATACCCAACTTTACTTTATTTACAAGGTGGCCCGCAGTCTGCGTTATCTCAATTTTATTCTTTTCGTTGGAATTTCCAAGTAATGGCTTCACAAGGTTATATTGTGGTAGCCCCTAATCGTCGTGGTATGCCGGGTCATGGTGTTAAATGGAATGATGATATAAGCCAAGATTGGGGTGGGAAGGTAATGCAAGATTACCTTGATGCCATTGATGATATAGCACAAGAATCATATGTTGATAAGTCCCGTATTGGCGCTATAGGTGCAAGTTACGGTGGCTATTCTGCATTTTATTTAGCGGGCAACCATGAGGGGCGTTTTAAAACGTTTATAGCGCATTGTGGTATTTTCGATTTACGCAGTATGTACGGTACAACCGAAGAGCTATTCTTTGTAAATAACGAACTAGGGGGGGCGTTTTGGGAGGATAACGCCGCGACTAAAAAGTCATACGGTCAGTTTAATCCGATCAGCTATGTTGATAAGTGGGATGCACCTATGTTTGTTATTCATGGCGGCAAAGACTACAGAGTGCCGTTAGAGCAGGGTATTGCTGCTTTCCAAGCTGCAAAACTACGTGGTTTACAGAGCCGGTTTTTATACTTTCCTGAAGAAAATCATTGGGTGCTGACGCCGCAAAATGGCATTGTATGGCAGCGTGAGTTCTTTAAGTGGTTGGATGATACGCTTTAGCCAAAGCTAAACTTCGTTTAATAAAATGTCAGGGTCTAATTTTTACACTCTGGCATTTTTATTTGTATAGAGGATACTGCTGAGTCCCGTAAAATATGATAATGCCGATTGATGTATGAAATAAAGCAATCTATTGAATTTAAATGATAAATGATATATTTTATCGAGATAATTAAATCACAAGCGAGTAATTCTATTTACTCACTAAGAACAAGGACAGTCGTATTTTGGACGAGATTAATATTTTTACGCCGGACTATTTTTTAGATCTTTTTATATTAGT
Organism: Pseudoalteromonas sp. NEC-BIFX-2020_002; assembly: GCF_013002825.1. Lineage (NCBI taxonomy): Bacteria > Pseudomonadati > Pseudomonadota > Gammaproteobacteria > Alteromonadales > Pseudoalteromonadaceae > Pseudoalteromonas > Pseudoalteromonas sp. NEC-BIFX-2020_002. The sequence goes on along the minus strand of NZ_JABEPJ010000021.1, from coordinate 63,615 downwards.
GATAGCTATTTTGGTTAATTTTTATGTTTATTTTTCGTTGAAAAAAACATTTAAATTCAAAAATGATATTTATATATTACATTTCTCAAAGGCTTTTCTCTTTTTTGGGGTATCGACTTTGTTCAGCTTGCTTTCTTTTATTACAATAATTCTTATTGTTAGTATTGGGGTAGACAGTCAATATCTTGATATGTATGTAGATGTGCCTTACAACCTGGCGTTTATTGTTGGTCTGGTTTATTTATATCGAGGTGCGAAAAATATCAAAGTGCTTAGAGTTACCTAACGCAGTGATCGTAGGCTTGACCTACAAAAACAGTAAGCCTAAGTTAACAGGATGGAAAACGAAAGGAATTGAAATAAGCTATACCCAATACCCAATATGAAAACCGATGACTCAGTGGCTAATCATTAAAAAAGCCGTTGTTTTTAAACAACGGCTTTTTAGTATTCGTAAGTCGAATTACATTTACATTACACGCATACCTGGCTCTGAACCATCGTCTGGGTTGAGAATGTAAATTTCTTTACCACCAGGGCCTGCGGCTAGCACCATGCCTTCTGACATACCAAAGCGCATTTTACGTGGTTTTAGGTTTGCTACCATTACAGTGAGTTTACCTTCAATGTCTTCAGGTGCGTAGGCCGATTTTATACCCGCAAACACTTGACGAGTTTCGCCGCCTAAATCAAGGGTAAGCTTTAGTAGCTTATCAGCGCCTTCTACGTGTTCTGCTTTAGCAATTTTAGCAACACGTAAATCCACTTTTGCAAAATCATCAAATTCGATTTCAGCAGCAATGGGTTCTTTTGCAAGAGGGCTGTTTGGATCTATTTTGTCTTTTGCTGCTAATAAGCTTTCTTTTGATTCTTCAACCATTTTGTTTACTTTATCCATTTCTACACGTTGCATTAACGGCTTAAATTTATTGATTGGGTGACTTATTAGCGCAGTTTGCGCGCCTTGCCATGATAGCTCGTCATTTAAAAACGCTTCTACATTACTTGCCATACCTGGTAACACTGGTTTTAAGTAAGTCATTAATACGCGGAATAAGTTAAGGCCAAGTGAGCACACTTGATGCGCTTCTTCTTGCTTGGCTTCGTCTTTGATTAATACCCATGGTGCTGCGGTATCAATAAATTGGTTGGCTTTATCAGCAAGAGACATAATTTCACGAATTGCGCGGCTGTAATCACGGTTTTCATAGTGCTGGGCTACAGTATCAGTGGCTGCTTGAAATTCGGCCAATAATTTTGGATCCATTACAGTATCACTTAATTTACCGTCAAACTTTTTAGTGATAAATCCGGCACAACGGCTGGCAATATTAACCACTTTACCCACTAAGTCTGAATTTACACGTAGGGCAAAATCTTCTAAGTTTAAGTCAAGGTCGGTAATACCGCTGTTAAGTTTTGCTGCGTAGTAATAACGTAAAAATTCAGGGTCTAAGTTATCTAAATAAGTACGCGCTTTAATAAACGTACCTTTTGATTTAGACATTTTAGCGCCATTAACCGTTACAAAACCGTGGGCGAATACATTGGTTGGCTTTCTGAATTTTGCGCCTTCAAGCATTGCTGGCCAAAATAAGCTGTGGAAGTAGATGATATCTTTACCGATAAAGTGGTAAAGCTCAGCATCAGAGCCTTCTTGCCAAAATGCATCAAAGTCGATGCCTTGTTTATCACATAGGTTTTTAAAGCTGGCCATGTAACCAATTGGGGCATCTAGCCATACATAAAAGTATTTACCTGGCGCACCTGGAATTTCAAAACCAAAATACGGTGCATCACGGCTGATATCCCACTGTTGTAAGCCATCGGCAAACCATTCGTCTAGCTTGTTTGCCATTTCTTGTTGGATACTACCAGAGTGTAACCACTCTTTTAGCATGCCTTCAAATGCGGGTAAGTCAAAAAAGTAGTGCTCAGAATCTTTTAATACAGGCTCAGCACCTGACATAACAGAGCGCGGGTTGATTAGCTCTGTTGGGCTGTATGTTGCACCACAAGCATCACAGCTGTCACCATTTTGATCTTCAGACTTACAGGTAGGGCACGTACCCGTTACGAAACGGTCGGGTAAGAAAATGCCTTTTTCAGGGTCAAATAACTGTGAAATAGTGTGTTTTTTAATATGACCGGCGTCGTTAAGGCGATTATAAATCAGTTCACTTAATTCTTTGTTTTCTTGGCTATGAGTGCTGTGGTAGTTATCAAATTTGATATTGAAATCAGCGAAGTCACGTTGACGCTCAATACTGACATTTTTAACCATTTCTTCTGGCGTGATCCCTTGCTTTTGCGCATTGAGCATTATTGGCGTGCCATGGGCATCGTCGGCGCAAACATAATAAGCTTCGTGGCCTTGCAGTTTTTGAAAACGTGACCAAATATCAGTTTGAATATATTCCAATAAATGACCTAAATGTGTAGGGCCATTGGCATAAGGTAATGCGCTGGTAATGAGGATCTTTCGCTGTGTCATAATCATTCCGAATTGACGGTTCCAGTTAAGGAACGGATGAAAATCATAATATTATCAGCAAACCTAAAGCAAACGCCTTCAAGGCTAGCCGATTTTCATTAATTGACTGGTGTTAATGCCCTGAATGTTACATAATTCCGAGGCAATTTTCATCAAAGAAACACTATTTTATTGCTATGTTTGGACTGTCGAAACTATTCTCCTCTAAATCGGTGCAAAAACAACCGATTATTACTGCATTAGCCGCTTATCGAAGCGCTGTTTTCGCTGTCGGCGTTGATGAAAAATTTATTAACGATGTTGAGCTGGGTAAAGATAAGTCATTGCTGATCAGCTTAACCTTGCCTTTTGCTGCGCAATCAGAAATGCCAGCAGTCGCAGCGTTTGTTAGCGAAAGGCTCAATCAGGTTGTTACAATTACAGCGTGTGTAGCATTGCCTCCCCAATGTAAATTTAAAAAAATTAAACATATTGTATTAATTGCCTCAGGCAAAGGTGGTGTCGGAAAGTCGACCACGGCGGTTAATATTGCAGGAGCGCTCAAAGCAGAAGGCGCCAAAGTGGGCATTTTAGATGCTGATATTTATGGTCCATCGATCCCGATGCTTTTGGGTTTAGTCGGCGCAGAGCCTTCTTCAAAAGACGATAAGCAATTAATGCCATTTGATGCGAATGGAATTAAGGCACAATCAATTGGTTTTTTAGTCCCTAGCGATGACGCTACTGTGTGGCGTGGCCCTATGGCGTCGGGTGCAGTTAATCAGTTGCTTAATGAAACTGCATGGGGCGAGTTGGATTATTTAATTGTTGATATGCCGCCAGGTACTGGCGATATTCAGCTAACGATGAGCCAAAAAGTACCCGCCAGTGGGACTGTTATAGTGACAACCCCACAAGATTTAGCCCTTGCTGATGCGCAAAAAGGCATTGCAATGTTTAATAAAGTTAATGTACCAGTGCTTGGCTTAATTGAAAATATGAGCCACTTTTTATGCTCACACTGTGGTGAACCAAACCATGTGTTTGGTAAAGATGGTGCAATTAAATTAGCGCAGCGTCACGGTGTTCCTGTGCTGTCACATATTCCTTTAGCGATCAATATCCGCGAATACTCAGAGCAAGGAAAATTAATTGCTCTGGATAATCAAACGACAGTCAGTAAAATTTATGCTGATACTGCGCGGTTGATTGCCAGTATGCTTTACTATCAACAACCACATCATGATTCAGTAGAAATCGTGATTACGGATGATTAAATAATGAGATTATCAGATACCCATATTAAAGAATATATTGCACAACAACGTATTATTATAGAGCCAAGCCCAACGGATGACATGATTTCAGGGGTGACGGCAGATTTACGTTTAGGTAATAAGTTTCGTGTATTTCAAGATCATACCGCAGCCTATGTTGATTTAAGTGGTCCTAAAGATCAGCTTAATAAAGCAATGGAATCGATAATGAGCGATGAAATAGTGCTAAAAGAGGGTGATGCGTTTTTTTTACACCCGGGTGAATTAGCATTAGCAATGACTTACGAAAAGGTCACGTTACCTGCTGATATCGTGGGTTGGCTTGATGGACGTTCATCGTTAGCGCGTTTGGGTTTAATGGTACATGTGACTGCACATCGTATTGATCCGGGTTGGTCAGGTAACATTGTATTAGAATTCTATAACTCAGGTAAGTTGCCACTCGCGCTGCGCCCGATGATGAAAATAGGCGCTATGAGCTTTGAGACAATGTCAGGACCTGCTGAAAACCCTTACAATACCCGTAAAGACGCGAAATACAAAGACCAAACTAGTGCTGTTGCAAGTCGCATTAGTGATGATAGTAATTAATTAAAATGAATACCAAAAAAGGCTTATCACTTGGTAAGCCTTTTTTGTTTCATTAAGATCAATGACCAATTTATTGGTAATTTTACCTAATACCACCATACTTCTATTGTAGTCAGTCGATTTTTCGCAAAATAATTGATAGCACTTGAGGTGAAAGTGAAGATAAACAACGGATTGGTTCAAATGTTAATGCTTGTGGTGGTACTAATCTTTAGTATTTATGCACCTAATAGCCATAGCGTGCCTGTGCAACGTTTATTGGATGTGCCAAATACACTTGCTATTAATAACTTAGTACATGAGGACTTTTTCAGTGATGTGAGAGGTTTATATATTCAGAAAAACCTTGCTATACGCTCCCCTATTTTTAAGAGCCAAGTGATTAATAATCCACAATTGACTTATCTTACGTCAAACCAAAATCCGGCTTTAGAACCCGTAATAAATAATACGCTTTATAAAACGGTACAAAATAAGCCCGCTCTTCTTGGCGCTATAGTCACTATTTTGCTTTTGAACTTTGCTATTGTTGCTAGTTTGAATTTTTTACTCTATCGATTTAAATTCTTTTACCTTTTGGGTTATATCGGCTGTGCTGTACTCGCTTGTTTAGTAAGTGCGGGCTTTCAAAACCCAAATTTAGGGGATCAAACGTACACTGTATTCTCTTTGCTCTCATTGGCGTGTATGTGCCTTTATCTTGCTCATATTAGTTGTGAACAGCAGCTATTAAAGGCATATAAACAGAAACTTCACCCTACTTTAATAAGTATTAGCTGTGTGGCTATTATTTATAACTTGTTAGGTTATATAAATAGTCATTATGTGATGGCGGTTTGTTTTGCTGTAATTACAGGGCTACTTGTTCATTTGTTTTATAAATGGTGGCAGTTAAAAAAAATACATGGGGGCTTATTTCTTTTACTTTGGGGGGGCATATTTACACAAGCACTAGCATGGTCACTCACACTCATAATGCTAACACCTCAATTTTTAGCTAATGATGTTTTTGCAATTTTTAACTCCATTATTTTAGTGGGTATTATTTTGGTAAAAGATCGTTCCCGTGTTGTGAAATATAATGAGAGTTTGACTCATGATGAAGACACAGGTTTACCTAATAAACAGCTTTTACTCAGGCGTTTGGCTACCCAAGTTAAGCTTAAACAAGCGCACAGTTTAGTTTTATTTAGACCTGCTGCATTACTAAATAGCCGCGCTAATTTTGGTTATGGCCATGCAAACGAGCAAATTAAAGTTTTTATGCAAAAGTTAGCAGATCAACTTGCTGTGAATAATGCGCTTGGGATTGAATCAAAATTAAATGTGCGCCATTTTATTGCAAGGTTTGATGATGGTATTTTTGCTTTTATTATTCCGGGCTTACTTGAATTGAGTCAAATAGAGCAATTTGTGTGCGTTACCAATGGTGTATTTGCTGAAGGGGTTAATCATAACAATACACAATTAGTGGACCGCGTGGACTTTGGCGTTGCAAATTATCCATTGCATGCAAAAACGGGCAGTGAACTGATACAGCGAGGATTGCAGGCTTTGAGTGTAAAACCTTTACATGGTGAACGCTGGCATATGTATAGTGCCGAAAGCTCTACAATTTCACGGCATAAACGAGCGATTGCATCAGCATTGAGAGAAGCAATTGATGAAGATCAGCTTAGCTTATATTTTCAACCTCAGATTAACCTAAAAACAGGAGAAATCCATGGTGCAGAGGCACTTTTACGATGGGAGCATCCTGTACTAGGGCATATATCGCCAGATCAATTTATTCCAATTAGTGAGTCAACGGGATTGATATCAGAATTGACTGAGTGGGTTGTCGCTGAAGCACTTAAGTGCCAAAGACTTTTAATTGAGCTTTATCCTGAACATATAATGTCGGTTAATATTTCTGCTAAAGACTTACTAAATAAAGATTTACCAGTATTATTTATTACATTAATGAATGAGTATCAGCTTGACCCTGAAAATATCATGTTAGAACTGACCGAATCAGCCACATTAGATGAAGGCATGAACATAAAAACAGCCTTAAATGATTACAGATTAATTGGTTTAAAAATTGCTATTGATGACTTTGGCACTGGTTATTCTTCATTAGCCTATTTAAGTAAAATGGGCTTTGATGAAATTAAAATAGACAAGCAATTTGTTATGAACATTGAATACTCTAAAAATGATCAAACGATTTGTCGTGCCACATGTGATATTGCAAGATCACTCGATTCATATGTGGTTGCTGAAGGCATTGAAGATAAAGCAAGCTTAAATAAACTCCAAGAATATGGTTGTCATGTTGGGCAGGGTTACTATTTTTCGCGACCTATGGCTTTTACACAGTACTTAGCTTGGTTATCAAAAAGTAGAAGTGTTTCTAAGGATGTTGAAACAGTCGTTGCCCCAATTGAAAAAAATAACTGCTAAGTGGTTCAATACAGTCATTACACATTTTCTGATCGGGGTAAATAAGTGTTGAATTAGTTATGCCTGATACGAGAAAGTGATTAACGATGTTTTTTTGATGGCTAATACAAGCCTCGAAACATCGTGCTGCAAGCTCTTCAGGCATGCTCATATAGAATTGCTGATGCTGCTTATCAAAAACCATGCATTGATGTACATATTGATTGGCATTTTTCCCCTGATTATCTAGAAACACCCCCTTATAAAATTCACTCAATATAAGGTTAATAGGGTGAGATTGATCCACACTGTGTTCAAGCCACAGTTTAGATGCAAAATGACGCGATGAGTGAAGTGGAAATAAGTGCTTAGTAATATGGTGATCAAAAGCATGAAACCATTCATGGGCAAGCGCGCCGCCGCCTGCATTTTTTGCTAAGGCTAAGGTGCGGGTATTACTATTATAATGTGCTTGGACATTTTGTTGCCCGCCATGGCCAAATGCAAAATTTAGGTTCCCTCTTAGGCCAATTGCAGTGGGTGGTATTTGTAAAATTTGTGCTAAATCTGCAAGGGCATCATAAATTAAATTGGCGCTCACTAATCGCTCTTCTTTGGTAACCCATTTACCAACCACCATGGTTTTAAATCCAAAGGTGTCACGAATTTCATTAAAGTCGACTTGATCCTCAAATCGGTAATCAGGGCCTTGACGAAAGAAACCCGCTTTTAATCGATTGGTATACGTCATATGGGTTGATAGCGAGCTTTAACATGTTCAGGCATAAACTGAGTTTGCTTTTTATTGAGTGATTCTAACATTGTGTACAGTGGCTGAGGATCTATGCTCTCAATAAGCGCTAAACTGTGTGCTACGGCTTCAAGCGTTGATAAACTGTCTAAGCGAGGTGCTTTACGAATCCTATAACGGTTTTTTGGTATTTCTTTAAAGCTTACTTTTTGAAAAGCGTTAAGAGAGGGGGTCATTTGCATAATTTTATATGCTTTTTTCCATGTTCCATCAAGCACGATAAGATGCGTGAGCGTTTTGCTAAATTGCGAGGTATTAGTTGTACTATCATCTAATAGCAACGCTGTTTTATCAGGGTATAGTAATGCTGTCGTTTGAATTGGTAGATCTAATATGCTCGTGAAGTCAGATTCACTTTCTCCGACTTTAATTTCACACTGTGTGAGGCTCAAAGAAAGTAGGCGAGCTGTATTTTTCGTCACTTTTATTTCACTAGGATGCTGTAAGATAATAACTTTTATGCTGTTTTTAAGTTGTGATATATCTTCACAAAGGCAGGTTGTTAGGCTAAATTTACAATGAGTACACAATAAACGAGACATAAAATAATCTATTTAGTAATTTGTTAGTTTGAAAACTCAGCAATTATACGCTTAATCACTTTTTTAAGTGGATTTTTTTCTCTATAAATATAAAGTAGAATTATTAACTAGTTACTTGTGATTAAAACACGAGTAAAAAAAGGATAAAAAAATGAACACGGTAATTATTGATGAAGGCGCGTTGGAAGGTATGGAGTCATTATTAGGCGAGCAGTTTGATGACACATTGATGTTTTGCTGCGCTGAGTTTGAGCGCTTGGGAGGCGAGATTCTAGCCACAATCCATAGCGATGTCCCAACAGCGACTCGCCACGCCCATAGTCTAAAGTCTAACGCGGCACAGTTTGGTGCCAGTAGCTTATCTGATGTTGCACGCGATATTGAGCAAAGCTTAAATAATGGCGATTTATCTCAGGCAGTGATGGCAACAGAACAGCTTGAAAGCCAAGTCGCAGGGGCTAAAGAGAAGTTAACTCAATGGTTGCAAAGCCGTTAAAATAAAATGAATTTTTTTCAGTTTTATGATGCTAAATAGGCTGGTGTTTTGCCCCTTTACTAGGTTAGTCTAACCACTCACTAGTAGAGGTAAAAATGTCAGAAATTAAAAAGAGTCATAAATTACAAGGCGTTTGTTATGATATTCGTGGGCCAGTATTAGTTCAGGCGCGCAAAATGGAAGACGAAGGCCAAAAAGTTTTAAAATTGAATATTGGTAACCCTGCGGCATTCGGCTTTGATATGCCTGAAGATATGCACCGCGATATTATTCGTAACCTTTATTCAGCCCAAGGCTATTGTGACTCTAAAGGCCTTTACTCAGCCCGCGTGGCTATTTATCAGCACTATCAGCAACGTGGTTTGTTCAATTTAGATGTTGACAATATATACATTGGGAATGGGGTCAGTGAGTTAATTCAAATGACTACCCAAGCTTTACTCAATAATGATGATGAAGTGCTGATCCCTGCGCCTGATTACCCATTATGGACTGCGTCAGTTAAGTTAGCAGGTGGCAATCCAGTTCATTATTTATGTGATGAAGAGCAAGATTGGTTTCCTGATATTGCAGATATTCGCAGTAAAATCACATCAAAAACCAAAGCGTTGGTTTTAATAAATCCAAACAACCCAACAGGTGCTGTTTACGATGATGCACTATTACAGCAGTTGATTGATGTCGCTCGTGAACATAAGTTACTGTTGTTGAGTGATGAAATTTACGAGAAAATTTTATATGACGGCATTACGCATAGCTCAATTGGCGCATTGTGTGATGATGTACCAATTATTACGTTCAACGGCTTAGCAAAAACTTACCGAGCTGCAGGCTTACGCATGGGGTGGATGGTATTAAGTGGTCGCACCGATTTGATGGATGATCTTCGTAAAGGTCTAGATATTCTTGCATCAATGCGGTTATGCGCAAATGTACCAGCACAATATGCCATTCAGCAAGCTCTCGGTGGTGTCCAGTCTATTGATAGCCTAATTGATCCTGGTGGGCGCTTATACGAGCAAAGAGATATTGCATGGCGTGGCCTAAACGCTATTGAAGGTATTTCGTGTACTAAACCAAAAGGCGCACTGTATGCGTTTGCCAAAGTAGACACCGAGCGCTTTAATATCAAAAATGATGAAAAAATGATTTTAGATTTACTCAAAGCCGAGAAAATTTTATTAGTACACGGTAGGGCATTTAATTGGCCAAACCCAGATCACTTTAGATTAGTATTTTTACCTAATAAAGATGACTTAAGTGTGGCAATGGGGAAAATGCAGCGATTTTTTAATGGTTATCGCCAAGGCTAAATGCAAAGCCTATTAAAAAAGCGAGCTAATGGGCTCGCTTTTTGGTTTTATTAGTCACTTAGAAGGCTTTATCTACGCGCACGGTGTTGTCTGATAGGTAAACTAAGCGAACATCGTCACCAGTGCTAAAGTGCATCTGATTATCTTTATCTTGAACCACCATAAATTGTTCACCGTTCTCAACACGGATCATTAACTCAACTAGGTGGTACTGCTCATAGTAGCTACTGCGTTGCTTATTATGCGCAATATTACCACCAATTACAGATCCTAAAATGGTTGCAGCTGTTCGACCGCTTCCGCCACCAAATTGGTTACCTATAACCCCCCCAAGCAATGCACCACCAAAGGTTTTCCAGCCGCTACTTTTGTCTTGTACTAACTCCTGTTGCGTGATGTTACGAACAGACTTTACTTCGCCAAATAACACTTGCTGTACAGGCACCGCTTTGTTTCGCTCATAGGCTGCAAAACTTGGGCTACTGGCAAGTAGTGTACAAATAAATGCTAAGGTTAGAGTTTTCATAACGCATCTCCCAGACTGTTTTCAAAACAAATAATTAAACAGCGATATTTATAGTGAGCAGATAGCTAATTATCAGTCGCTATAATGGCTAGTTAATAAGTTTTTGTTGAATTTTACCAACCAAATGTTGATTTTTCGCGTGTTTTACGAATTTCAGTTTCGTCAGCCCACTCTACTAAACCGCTTTTTAAATCCATCAAACGCATTGTAAATTTGTAATATACATCGGCTTTATCTTTATTCGATTTTACAATACTTGAAAGGTTACCGTACAGCATGTACTGAGCACCGACTTGTTGACCAAATGCGATGGCTGTAGATGGATTAACTAATGCGTCGTCATTTTGAAAATTAAGTTGCTCTCGAACAGCTTCTACACGGGTCATATCAACAAAGCGAAATTTACCGCTGCGGAGTAATTGTGTAGAGATTGAATCAGTAATTGATTCGCTATCAATATGCTCACTGGTTTTGTTTTTTATACGTTCAACAAAAACGATTGGGCGACTATTTGCCGTCATTGTGCCAACAACCGGTGAAGCAAGTAATGAGTCAGTCATTTGACTGGCTACTTTTTGCAGGTCGGTTGATCCAAAGTTAATATCGGTTGTTTCTACTGCTTGTGCATCGCCATAACTAACGACGGCTTTGTTTGCACAACCACTAAGCGCCAAGGCACTTAGGCCTATTAAGGCATAGCCAGAGAGTGCTTTTAAAGATGGCTTGTTAGGTGTGTTTACTGTGTTCATTATGTTTTCCTTTATTCTTTAAATTCTTGAGCTTGTGTCGATACTTCGCGCACAGCAAGTGAAAATGTAACCGCTTCTTGTGTAGGTGCAAGCCCGGGCAGTTGTATATTGGCAAAGCCAAATAAAGTAAGCGCCTGCCAAGGTGAATGATTTCCTTTAATAACAAACCCATCGCCATCAAACCAAGTAAATTGATACTGTAAGTATTGAGACTTTTTGTATTGGCTTGAAAGTGTAACAACCACATCAGTGAGTTGATTTGTTTGGCGTGTTTTTACGTCGCTAATAACTAATCGCTTACCAAGTTGTGGGTTATTTACTTTGAGTTGTTGCTGATATTGCGCAGATGCGTTCTCTACAGCAATTCCCGATGTAGTGGGTCTGCCAGCACATGCTGTAAGTAAAGACACCGCTAATAAAGGCACTAGATATTTCATGGCTGCTCCTAAAGTTGCACTACATGGTAATTAAAATAGTTATTAATAGAGGTTAGGTAAATTAAGGTTAACCCTTGCTTACTAACCGTGAAATTTATATTTTTATGACCACTTAATTGTAAACTGTGGTCTCCTGCATTTAGTTGTGTCCGCGCGACACTTATTTGGTTTGGTAATGTTAGCCAGCTTCGTGTGTCTGCTTGCTCTGACGCCAAATTGTAAAGGTTTGCTAATATATTCCCAACATCACCGCCACTGCGAGCAAGTTCAGCACGCACTTTTTCTTTGGCTATAAGCCTTAATACTTGTCTTGAAACTCGCGCTGGTGTTTGTTCTTCAAGGGTTTTGGCTGCCAATGCTTCAATTCTGACTAATGGACTCAATGCTAACTCCTGATCACTGACACTGATATTGCTGTAACTTGGAGTAAATGCTTTATCTTTATATACAGGCATTGCTAAGCTATAAAAACGCGCATCCCCGCGTGATGTATAAATGGGCAGCCTGAGGACAAATTCATCCTTTTGTGCAACTAAACCTTGCTCCATGAGAATGACAACTTCGCCCCCATTAGTTCGACTATTTAATTGCCCGAAGCGCTGTGTATATTGCTCATAATCTTGTTCAAATCCTTGCTGTTTAGCTAGACGCATAACATCTTGCTGTAAATATGGATTATTAGGGTTAATCTCTAAGGCTTTTTTATAATCTATATACGCATCATCAAATTGCTTATTGGATTGATAAAGTAATCCAGACAAATAAAATGTGAAGGCATTTTGATAGCCATTTTTAGCATCCTGTATTAACGCATCCATACTTGGGTAATGTTGCTGTGCTTCTTTGGCAACGGCATCAAGTACATTGCCTTGTTCAGCGAGCGCGTCTATTTGTACTTTATTTGCTCGACGAACTTCAACTAACGCACCTTCAATATCTCGCTTGTATATGAAATTAAGAGCTTTATAACTATGCAGCATGCTCATTTCATAGGGAGCAGGTACATAACCTATCACCGAGTCATTCGTCAGTAATGCACTTGTTTGCTCAAGGCCTGCGCTTAATTGCAGCTTTGCAGCTTGACGCTTAGTTTCCATCTGCTGATAAATTGACTCATAATAATTTTGAGCTGTATCCTGTTCACTATTTAAATCACTTAATCGTGCGCTTTCTAATTGATTTAGTAGGTAATTGCTATGGTTTTTTCCATTACTCGGTAACAGTTTTTGTGCTTGCGCCATATTATTAGAGTTAACTGCGTGGCGCACAGGAGCCATTTGATGAGCGTAATGGCTAAAGAGATCATTAAAACCAATGCTACTGCATCCTCCTAAAATGAAACAAAAGCTAAATAAAATACTGCGCTGCACATGGCACTCCTTTTATTAATTCAATATAGATTAGCATAATCTTTTGATTGGTTAATGATAAACAATGTAAGAAATCGTAGTAACTATTTTACATTTACTGCACTAAGCTGAAATAGATCAGCGATGTGAGCGGTCTTGCTGTTTGAACAATTAAATAATCAGAGGAATAAAAAATGAAAAAATTTACTGGAGCAGCAATGGCCGTGATGGTTGCAGGTTTAGTTGGCTGTAATAGCACAGAAGCAGACACCTCAGCAGCATCGGTTGCAAATATGAATTCAACAACAGACTTAGTGCATTGTTACGATGTAAATGTGTGTGGCGGTCACAATGACTGTAAAACGGCAGATAATGCCTGTTCTGGTCAAGCATCGTGCAAAGGCACTGGCTTTGTGGCAATGCCATCGAAAGCCTGTGGTGATGTTGGTGGTGCAATTAAAGATAAATGGGTTGGGACTGTTGCTCAAACGGATTTAGTGCATTGTAATGACGTCAATGTGTGTGGCGGTCATAATGACTGTAAAACAGCTGATAATGCGTGTGCAGGTCAAGCATCATGTAAAGGAACTGGCTTTGTTTCAATGCCCGCTAAATCATGTGGTGATATTGGTGGCTCTGTCGATTCATAAATGGGTTGTAATAATCTAGGTGGTATTACCGCCTAGATATGAAAGGATGTGTATGAAAGAGCAATTTTTAGGTTTTGGTTTGGGTTTGCGGGCACCCCATTTAGAACAAATAATTACAGAGAAACCAGCGGTAGATTGGTTTGAAGTTATTTCTGAAAACTATTTTGTAGCGGGTGGTAAACCTTGGTATTACTTAAATAAAATTCGTGAAAATTACCCCGTAGTTATGCATGGTGTTTCGATGTCGATAGGCTCAACAAATGCGTTGAACATTGATTACTTGAAATCATTAAAAGAAACAATTGCCCGTGTTGAGCCACAGTGGGTATCTGACCATTTATGTTTTACCCAAGTGGGAGATATTAATAGCCATGACTTATTACCTATGCCCTATACACAAGAATCGCTTGAGCATTTAGCATCGCGGATCCATCAAGTACAAGCGTATTTAGGAACTGAGATGATTTTTGAAAATGTCTCAAGTTATCTTACTTATAAAGAATCTCAAATGACTGAGTGGGATTTTTTAGCAGCTTTACATCATAAAACAGGTTGCCGCTACTTAATGGATGTAAATAATGTTTATGTCAGTGCACGTAATCATCAATTTGATGCGATGACGTATTTAAATGCAATACCAAAAAAAGCGATTGCACAAATCCACTTAGCAGGACACCAAGATTTTGGTAGCCACATTATAGATACGCACGATGAAGATGTGTCACCGCCGGTGTGGGATTTATTTACTCGCTATGCTCAGCAATTAGGGCCAGTCAGCACCATGATTGAGCGCGATGATAATATCGGCACATTAGAGGCGTTGATTAAAGAGTTGGATCAGGCTCGCGAATTAGTGCAGCCTTTTTGGCAAGGTATGGCTAAAAATGAGTGATTTAGCACAATTACAGCAACACTTTATGGCGTTACTTCAAGGGACGAGTGATAAGCTTGCAGATCATATAACCGAGCAAGGTGAATTAAATACCAATCAACGTTTATCTATTTATCAAAATGCTTATAAAATTCGTTTACGTGCAGTGATAGAGCAAGATCATGAACAGTTAGGACGTTATTTAGGAGATGACCTATTTGAACTAATGGTAGAGGGATACTTGCAACATTTTCCATCTAAATTTACGTCATTAAGAAATTTTTGCGATCAATTACCGCAATTTTTAAGTACCACGGAGCCGTTTATACAGCATCCTATATTGGCTGAAATAGCGACTTTTGAACGAATGCTATTAACTGCATTTGATGCAATGGATGCTGCGCATTTACGTGTTGAAGCACTTGAAAGCATTGCACCTGAAAACTGGCCTAGTTTGGAGTTAGTATTACAGCCTAGTGTACAATTAGTGTGTTTTAATACCAATGCGGTTGAATCATGGCAGGCACTTAAAGAGCAACAGTCACCGCCTGAACCTCAGCATCAATCATCAAAATGTTGGGTTATAGCGCGGGATTTACAGCGCCGTACACAATATGTTTATGTTGATCAACAAGAGTTCCGTTTATTATCGCTGATAAAAAATCAGACACCTTTTGCGCAATTATGCCAATCCTGTTTAAATGAACTAGAGCCATCGCTGATCGCGGGTTTCTTAATTGGAAAAATTAACAGCTGGCTTGAAAGAGGTTGGTTAAAACAATTCTAAAGGGTAATTTTTGAAAGCAATACTTTACACACTGCTAGCTTTAATCGCTTTTGCTGCCAACTCATTGTTGTGCCGAATTGCACTTGCCAATGGGTATATAGATGCGTGGAATTTTACAGCGCTGCGCTTATTAAGTGGTGCGTTGTGTTTGGGAGTCATTCTTTTGTGGCAATCAAAATCATCCTTGCGTTTAGTAAACACTGAATACGCACCAGATAATGGCAGTTGGCGCAGTAGCATTAGTTTAGTTGTGTATGCATTGTGTTTTTCGCTTGCTTATATTGAGTTAGATACAGGTAGTGGGGCGTTAATATTATTCAGTGCTGTCCAATTAACGATGATTGGGTGGGGGATCATAAATAAAGAGCGCTTAAGTGCGATTCAATGGGCTGCATTTATGTGTGCGTTGATGGGATTTATTTATCTCATGCTCCCTTCAGCAACAGTGCCTTCAGTTTTACCTGCTGTTCTTATGTGTACAAGTGGTATTGCATGGGGGGTTTACAGTATTAGAGGTAAAGCATGCAAGTCACCACTGCGTGCTACATCGTATAATTTTTTTAGAAGCGTGTTGATACTGCCCGTATTTTTTATTGTTGGTTTCGCTAGTGTGGCACAATTGAATTGGCAGGGAATTGCGCTTGCATGCGCGTCGGGGGCATTAGCATCTGGCATCGGGTACAGTATTTGGTATATTGCATTGCCACTTTTAAAAAGCACACAAGCTGCAGTTGTACAATTATGTGTGCCAGTGATTGCAGCTATTGCAGGGGCAATATTTTTAGATGAGGTATTATCAGCGCGTTTTATTATTGCCAGCGCCTTTATATTAGGCGCTGTGATGGTATTTTTACTTGTTAAGCAACCGCAGAGCTTACATTCAACACATAGCGCTGATAAAGCATTGGCAGATGAGTCAAAATAGCGTCTTTTCCTAGTAACTCACTGTTATTTATCACATCTCTTAGTGCGGTGATATTTAAATGCTGCATTAGCGTTGTCGAATGTTTTACATGGCTGATGTGCCAAGGCTCAGGCGCAACGCCGCCTAAATCAGATTGATATGGGCGGTAAAAACCATACAGAGCGAGGTTTTTATCAAGCCAACGAGTGAGCGCTGAAAAAGGCCCATCATCTTGATACTCGTGCGCTTCTAGTTGTAATCGGTAATCAGCGGGAACGGCTGCTTTATCAAAAATATCGAGATCAGTCCCGAAATGATGCCTACTTGTACCCGGTAGCGCAGAGTAAAGCATAATAGCGTGGCATTTTTCAATGTCGGTTAGACTCGTTAGATCAACGACTTGTTGCTGTTTATTTAATACTGGGCGCTGGCCACTAAATTTTGCATTCCAAATGTGTGCTTGGCGCTCAAAACTTCGAAAACTAGAGACTATCGCAAGCTCAAAGCCAGCTTGCGCAGCGGCTGCTTGTAGTTGGTTAAAATCGACAATAATCTCTTTATGCAGTTTATGAGCGTTATGTTCACTGAGTAACAACTCGCTTTGACCGCAAGCGCAATCGCTGAGCTGCTGAGATGAGAGTTGTTGATAAATCATGTTAATAATTGTTCTAAAATTTGCTCGTAAATATCGGCCAAGGCAATAAGATCGTCAGTGCTTACACACTCGTTTACTTTATGAATAGTGTCATTTCGAGGCCCAAGTTCAATCACTTTTGCGCCCGTTTGCGCTATAAAGCGCCCATCCGATGTACCACCAGTAGTCTCAAGAGCTGTATCTACACCAGTCACTGATTTAATCGCCGCAACTGTGGCATCAATTAGTGGGCCACCTTCAGTGATGAAAGGCTGGCCATTTACAATCCAATTTAACTCATAGTCAAAATCATATTCGTCAAGAATATCAATGACGCGTTGCTGTAATTGTTGATGGGTGACTTCAGTGCTAAAACGAAAATTAAACTGAATCTCTAATTCGCCAGGAATAACATTTCCAGCCCCAGTGCCGCCATTAATATTTGAAATTTGAAAACTAGTGGCAGGGAAAAACTCATTCCCAGTATCCCATACAGTTTGGCTTAACTGAGTAAGTACAGGAGCTGCAATATGGATAGGATTTAACGCCAGTTGCGGGTAGGCCACATGGCCTTGTATTCCTTTTACGGTTAAAAAGCCTGTAAGAGAACCTCGACGGCCATTTTTAACGACATCACCAAGTACATCACGTGATGAAGGTTCGCCAACCAAGCACATGTCGATTTTTTCACCACGGGCTTCTAATGTGTCTATAACGCGGGTTGTGCCATTAATAAAAGGGCCTTCTTCATCAGAGGTAATCAAAAATGAAATAGAGCCTTTGTGATCTGGGTGTTTAGTTACAAATCGCTCTGTTGCAACAATCATGGCCGCTAATGAACCTTTCATATCGGCTGCACCACGCCCATGTAACATGCCCTCAGTTATCAGGCCTGAAAAGGGAGGGTGCTGCCAGTTTTTTTCCGGGCCCGTGGGGACAACATCAGTGTGACCTGCAAAGCAAAAATGCGGAGAGCGATCTCCTTTGCGCGCCCAAGTATTAAGGGTGTCTGTAAAAAACAGTGATTCAATATTAAAACCTAGCTTTGCCAGACGTTCATTCATCATCGCTTGGCAATTAGCGTCTTCAGGGGTGACTGAGCGCTTTTGTATAAGATCTTGAGCAAGTTTAATTACGGGATCATTCATAATGCAAAAATCTCATCATATTGAGCCGCTTTATAGCCTAAGTGGTAGTTACTGTTATGGATAAGTACAGGGCGTTTGATCATAGCTGGCTGCTCAACTAAAATAGCCAAAGCGCTTTGCTTATCTAAATTTTCTTTTTGCTCATCAGATAATTGGCGATAAGTCGTGCCGCGCTTATTTACCAGATCTTGCCAATCAATATGTTGTGCAAATTCGCTCACCATTTCATGAGATATTCCGTCTTTACGGTAATCATGGAACTTAAAATCAATGTTGTGATCGGCTAAATGTTTTTTGGCTTTTTTGATGGTGTCGCAGTTGCTAATACCGTAAAGAGTGGTCATATAAATTACTTCTTAGTTATTGTTAATAAAGAGTCTACCCCAGCTGTGACATGAGATAAACCATAGTGTACAGCTCCCAACCTATTACCATTGAGTAAAATCATTGTCGCAAGTAGAGGCGTTTTGAGCTCGCGTAAGTCAAAATAAGCAAGCCGTTCACCTTTGATAATTTTACTGCCGCCTAATTGGGCAATATGGGTATGGGCAATATGGTGTTGATGTGTATCTAAATGCAGTGTTAGTAATACTTTTAAGCCATTATTTGCTTTCAAGATAAATTCACTGCCTGCATTTTTAACTTGCAATAACGTGCCGTTAAATGGTGCTAATATTTTGTGACTTGTAAGTTCAACAATGATGCCCCGCCCAAGAGTGCCGTAACTAAAAAAAGGCTCAGGATGCTCACTTAATGGGCGAACTTTACCACTGAAAGGGCTGCATATTGATATGCTGTTGGGATCTAATTGACGTTGTGGTAAATAGCTAATATCAGAGTATTTCATAGTGCTTAAAGGGATTCGTTGAGTACGTGGTAGCCATCTTTTTTTAGTGCTGCAATCGCGTTTTGTATACGCTGTCGTTTAACTAAAACATAATCGGTATCGTAGGTCGATAAAGCAAAAATTGAAATGCTCGCTTTGGCTAAAACACCTGAGATATCAGCCATGATCCCTGTTAATGAAAACCCAAGTGGACCTACGACCTCTAATGCTAACCAATCGTTTTCTGCATCAAGGCTCTCAATCTCAAATGTAGTGGGGCATACGATGGATAATTCGTCGACTGTTTTAGAGATAAAATACATTGATTCTTTAAATAGCGCAGCAGGAATATCACTATTAACATCAAGGCTATGAATCGTAAAGGCTGTACTATGAAGCTGCAATGTTTGCTTTGACATTTTTAAACCCTTTGGCAGTAAGTCACTTATTAATAGTATATACCCAAGCCGCCTCAAGATGCGAGCGTCGTTGGAGTTAAAAGCGATAGAGGTAAGTGACAGACTGCGATTCTGAGGCATTCTAGGGCTAAAATAACTCATTAACTGCGTTAAAATTAGTTACAGTAAAAAGTAAAGCACCTGATTAAGGTGCTTTACTGATGTCTCACTCGTTATTTTTAACTTGTGATGCTTGAATGGCAGTTAACGCAATTGTGTAAACAATGTCGTCAACCAACGCGCCTCTGCTTAAGTCGTTTACTGGTTTTCTCATACCTTGCAACATAGGGCCAATACTTATTAAGTCAGCGCTTCTTTGCACTGCTTTGTAGGTTGTGTTACCGGTATTTAAATCGGGGAATATAAATACCGTTGCTTTACCTGCGACAGGGCTGTTAGGGGCTTTTTTACGTGCAACGTTTTCCATAATAGCGGCGTCGTATTGTAATGGGCCATCGATTATCAGATCGGGGCGTTTTTGCTTTGCAAGTGCGGTGGCTTCACGCACTTTTTCAACATCTGCGCCTGTGCCTGATGTTCCGGTGCTATAACTTATCATGGCTACACGAGGTTCAATGCCAAAAGCCGCGGCGGAGTCAGCAGATTGAATCGCAATATCAGCGAGTTGTTCGGCCGTTGGATCAGGGTTAATTGCACAGTCACCATAAACAAGTACTTGATCAGGTAATAGCATAAAAAATACCGATGAGACCAATGATGATCCCGGTGCAGTCTTAATCAACTGAAGTGCAGGGCGAATAGTATTTGCTGTGGTATTGACCGCGCCAGATACAAGGCCATCAACTTTACCGCGCTCTAACATCATGGTGCCAAGTACAACGTTATCTTGTAGTTGTTCATGTGCTACAACTTCGGTGAGGCCTTTACTTTTTCTGAGTTCAACCATTGGCGCGATATAATCATTGATCACACTATGAGGCTCAATAATTGTTACATTTTCGTTGAGTTCAACACCTTGTTGTATGGCAATGCGTTCGATTTCCTCGCGATCGCCAAGTAAAATTGTTTTTGCAATACCACGTTGACCACAAATAGCGGCAGCTTTGATAGTACGTGGCTCATTACCCTCTGGGAGCACCACGGTTTTAGCAAACTGTCGGGCTTTATCTGTCAGTAAATAGCGAAATGCTGGTGGAGACATTTTACGTGTTTTACCGACACTTTTAGCAAGGGTATCGAGCCAGTCAGAATCGATGTTGCTCGCATTATGATGCTTTACCTTATCGATTCGTTGTTCATCATCACATGGTACTTCCATATTAAAGTTATGTAGTAATAGAGATGTTCGCCAAGTATCGGCGTCAGTGATTAAAATAGGTAAGCCGGTTGCCATTGCTTGTTCGCACAAAGTCATAATACGAGGCTCAGGTCTAAATCCACCAGTGAGTAAAATAGCACCAATTTTAGTGCCGTTCATGGCTGATAAACACGCTGCAACTAATACGTCAGAGCGATCGCCGGGCGTAACTAATAACGCACCTGGCGTAAAGTGGTTGAGAATATTTGACACAGTACGCGCGCAAAAAGTGACACGGCGTAAACGTCGGTGCGCCATATCGCCTTCGTTGATTATTTCAGCTTTTAAATAAGCACATAAATCTTTTACACGAGGAGCGACTAACTCAAAGTCCCACGGTATAGAACCCAATAACATAAATGGGTGTTTTCTAAATATGGGCAGTGAGGCAAGTCTATTGAGTTCATTTTCAAGTTGTTCGGGGTTATGTGTATCCACTAAATCAGCGCGAGCTCGGCCTTCTTCGTCTAAAGGGGCGTTTACTTTATTAAAAATACAGCCCAGTACGCGGGCATGATCAACACCGCCATAGTTGCCTGCAGCAATTTCTAATCGGTCTTCAATTTGATCATTAGTATCGTTGCCTGGTGTAAGCACAAATACGATATCTGCACCTAAAGTTTGGGCAATCTCGCGATTTACTCGCCCTGCATAAGGTTGGCGGCGGGTGGGCACCATACCTTCAATAATAGCGACTTCATCGCTGTTTATCGCATTTTCAAAGCGCTCTACAATCTCTTCAAGTAAGTCATCACCTTTACCATCACCAATCATTTGCTCTGCATACGCAAGCGCAAATGGAGTAGGTGGTGTGATAGGCGAACCTTGAGTAACAATTTGGGTTGACTTTTCTGGACCTGTTTCACCAGAACGAGGCTGTGCAATGGGTTTAAAAAAGTTAACTTTGACTGCCTTTTGCTCAAGAGCACGAACCAAACCAACAGAGACAGAGGTCAATCCAACGCCTGTTGAAATGGGCACTAACATAATTCGACGAGCCATAATTAGTGCTCCTGCGCAATGGTTGCAGCATCAAGGGCAATAACCCACTCTTCATTCGTAGGCATTACGACCGCTTTGACATTTGCTGCTGTAGAGCTAATAATCCCTTGCTTTGAAAAACGCGCTGCAAGGTTTGCTGTATTGTCACAGTCTAGGCCCAAAAATGAGAGCTGCGCGATTACTTTTGCGCGAATTATATCTGAGTTTTCACCAATGCCACCTGTAAAAATCAAAGCATCTAGGCGTTGTAATGGCACCATAAAAGCAGCAATTTGTTTTGCTAATCGATAACAAAACATGTCGAGTGCGAGAATTGCTTTTTCGTTACCTGCCACGGCAGCTTCTTCAATTGTTCGGCAATCGTTAGAGAGTTCACTAATACCCAGTAAGCCACTTTGCTTATTGAGTAAATCATCGATTTGCTGTGCGCTGTAATCAAGCTGTGTGGTTAAAAAGTTAAATAGGCCAGGGTCAATATCACCACTGCGAGTTCCCATCATTAAGCCTTCGAGTGGGGTAAGTCCCATACTCGTATCGACACTTTTACCGTTTTTAATTGCGCACACCGAGCAACCATTACCTAAATGTGCACTAATAAAGTTACTATGTTCAATCGATTGATTTAATAATTTAGCTGTTTGTTCAGCAACATAAAAATGGCTTGTACCGTGAAAGCCATAACGCCTAACGCCATAATCTGTATAAAGTTTGTAGGGCAAGGCATACAGATAAGCTGTTTTTTCCATCGTTTGGTGAAAGGCAGTATCAAAAACGGCAATTTGTGGTAAGCCTTTAAATGATGCCTGAGCCGATGAAATACCTAATAAATTTGCGTGGCCATGTAAAGGCGCAAGCGTTGCCGCTTGGGTAATGCCCTTTATTACATCATCATCAATTAAAACTGATTGGGTGAAATGTTCCCCACCATGAACAACACGATGACCTACCGCAATTAAGTGATCAGCTAAATGATGATCGTTGATCAGCGCAACCAGCGTATCAATTGCGGCGCCGTGAGCTTGGTTTGCCTCAAGTTCAATTTGTTTTTTTACACCTTGATATTTGTACTTAATTAAGGGGGTTGAAGATCCTAAACGCTCGGCAAGACCTGAAATAATTTCTTCAGAGGTTAAAGCATCTAAAATTGCGAATTTTAAACTTGAACTGCCACAGTTAAGAACAAGAACATGGCGAGGTAGAGCTGGTTGAGAAGGCATAACAAGATCCCATTTTTGACAATATCAGTAAGTGAGCATTAAGAGTAAGAATGTAAATTAAAGCAAAGTAGTAATCGGCCGATATATTGCTATGCTTAAGCAAATACTGGCTTGCATTAAAAACGGTTTGTTTAGCTGGTTATAAAGTAAATTATTTTCGCTAAAGGCTATTTTTAATGCTAAGTAAATATAAAGTCTAATTGACTTAATGCATGGATATTTTACCTCATTTATTGTTTTAACGTTAGTGATAAGCATGATCAAAAACAAGTTTTAAGGTAAAAAGGTGGAATGGATTTTACACAGGAATGTTACCGCGAGTGTGGTACACTCAAACAGTAAATATTTTTTGATAAACCAGCGATACCTAGGAGCCATGATGCAAAAGAGTGTGATGTCACAAGTTCAAACTGGTCGTGAATATGCAAAAAAATGGCCTCTTCGCAGAGAGCTGGCGCCGCTATTTATCGAATTTAAAGTAATAAAAGCTACCGATCTTGCGATTACGGTAATGCCAATTATCGCTATGCTTACGTTGTTTATGCAGTTGAATTATTTAGGCAGTGATTTTTTGCCTCAAGCAATTGCAATGGCATTATTTTTTCTGTCTTTACCTTTTCAAGGCCTGCTGTGGCTAGGAAAACGGGCTCAAACTCAACTTGAACCCGCGATGATGCATTGGTATAAAGAACTACATGGGAAAATGGTAGCAAATGGCTACCAAGGTCAGGTCAATAGCAAAAATCCAAAATACGCTGATTTGGCGCGTTTGCTCAACGATATGTTTGAAAAAATGGATCGTGCCTTTACGAAAGAGAATCTGTAAGGCGCTTAAATTGGCTTACATAAAACGATAAGGTGACAATTTGCTCGCCTTGTTGTTCTAGCTCCAGCCAATGCTCTGGTCTAAATTTCCATGCGAAAGGCGTCATTGTAATTAGATTTTTTACATCTTTAAACGGCAAAGCAATTTGTTGATCTAGTAAACGTTGCTCGACGAGTTCAAACCCTTCAGGTATGTCAATTGGCGTATGTGCATTTACTTCACGGTAAATCTTGTTTTTTAATTCTTTTAAGTGCCAAGGACCTGGACTTGCAACAATAAGTGTTGCTCCTGGTTTTGCTAAACGCGCTAATTCAGTATCAAATAAAGGCGCAAAAATACTGACTAGCACATCAGCCGAATCATCAGCGAAGGGCGCTTGGCTAATTGATGCAACGCTAAAATTACAGTGTTTATAACGTTTGGCCGCGTATTTGATGGCTGATTTTGAAATATCTACACCATACACTTCAATATTACAGGCGTTAGCAATTGCTTGGGTATAAAAACCCTCTCCGCAGCCTAAATCTATGACTGTTTTTGGAGCAAGGGTATGGACGTGGTCTGCAATAGTTGATTGTAAAAACTGATAATGCTGCGTGTTTAAAAAATCGCGTCTTGCTTGCACCATATCTAGGTTATCGCCAGGTTGCTTTGAGTTTTTTTGTTGAACGGGTAGTAGGTTTACATAACCTTCTTTGGCGAAATCAAAACTGTGGTTGTTAGTGCATTTAAGCGTGTTTGCGTTCAACTCAAGGGCGTGTTGGCACAGCGGGCATTGATAATTGAGACTCATGAGTCTAAATAATCCTTATCATAAAAAGTTTTTACCCACTGGGGGCGATAGGTGATCAGTAACGTAATAGCCATGCCATTTAGCATCGCTTCAGGAAACCAAATTATGGCACATAAATACAGGTAGTTTTCAGTTAATTCAAACCAGTTATAGCTGAGCGTGAAATAGTAAAAAAGACTAATAGAGAGTATTTTTAAGCACGCGATAATTGCTGCACAGATAAACGCACAGACAAATACGTAGACGAAAAAATGCCGAGGTAGAAGGCTATAACATAGAATAAAAAAAGCATAGCTCAATAATATTGGTAAATAGGCACTGAGTAACAAATGTATGGGTAATTGAGTAACAGTGATTTGCTTAAAAGCCACTAATAGCAAAGTAGCAAGCGAAGCACTCAGTATAGCTTGGCGCCAGCCCAAGATAAGCGTGATAGCAGTGACACCGAGTATATGTAATTCAAGGCCCGGTAATATGCCTGCTTTAATACGCCACAGTAATGCCATTACGACTGTACAAGCAAATAAACCAGTTTGACGCGCAGGTGTTGTCATCAATGCGGTATATTGCGTTTTATTGACGCTGAGTAAAAAAAGGCAGCCAACAATAAACCACGCAATAGATTGCAATTCGAGGCTTATTATTGGCATTATTTTTAGTTCAGTCATTTAGTTATGTGCTAGCTAAACGTTGACCAAATAGGTGCGTGATCTGAGGGCTTTTCAATGCCTCGTAATTCGTAATCAATACCAGCATCGATACAGCGCGCAGCTAAATCCGAGGTTGCTAAAACAACATCAATTCTCAATCCTCGGTTATCATCAAACCCTTTTGAACGGTAATCAAACCATGAATATTGCTCAACAGTGTCAGGATGAAGTTCACGGAACGTGTCTTTGAAGCCCCAATCAAGTAACGTTGCAAGCCATTGACGCTCTTCTGGCTGGAAGGAACATTTGCCTGTTTTTAGCCAACGTTTACGATTTGGCTCGCCAATGCCAATATCTAACTCGGTTGGAGAAATATTGATATCACCCATAACAATGACGTCTTCATCACTGTTGTGGTTTGTATCAAGGTGGGTCATTAAGTCTTGATAAAATTGGCGTTTGTACGGAAATTTAGTTTCATGTGCAATGTTGTCGCCTTGTGGAAAGTAGCCATTCATAACGGTTAAGTCACGGCCATTTTCTTGGCTAACGGTGACGCTAATCATCCGTTTTTGCGATTCATCAGTGTCAGTTGCAAACCCTTTAAATACAGATTTAGGCTCTGCTTTACACAACATAGCAACCCCGTAATGGGCTTTTTGACCATGAAAATAAACGTGGTAACCCATTTTTTGCACGTCTTCTAACGGAAAGGCTTCATCATGAACTTTAATTTCCTGCAAACCAATAATGTCAGGTTGATGTTTATCAATAATTGCTTGTAATTGGTGTAGGCGAGCGCGCAGCCCGTTAATGTTAAATGAAATAACTTTCATAAGATGGCCCTAAATAATTATCTTCTTTTAGATGAGGGCTAAATTCTATCATCAAATAGCGGATGGCACATGCGGTTATTAATAAAAATGAACTGCTGTTTTGTTGAACAAATGATGACCAAGCATTAAGCGTTGTTAATACCATATTAAATAAAAAATTAAATATATAATCCAGTTGATTTGTATGTTTGTGTATATATAATGCGCGCAAACCACCCGTTCATTATTTATTCATTTTAAAGGTACATCATGAAAAAACAACTTTTAGCATTGTTCGTAGCAACTGTTTCTTTCTCACATTCAGTCAGCGCGGCGCAGTATGTTTCAGCGGATCATAAAATTGAGTCTAAGTTATGCTCTATTAGTGCTAATGAAGGTTTTTCTGCAGCCAGAAAAGTGGCAGCGCAACATAGTGTAAACCTATCTCGTTTTTCAAAAAGCATTTTGTGCAATGGTGACGATATTCGTAACATTGCAAAAAAAATCAATGATAATGCTCAACAAGCGAGAGTGATCGAGGTGTTTGCTAAAAATACACAGCAAGAAACTCAGTTATGCATTACAGCTTTAAAGCAAGGACTTGCACCCGTTAAAGAAAAAATTGGTAACTTAAATTCACTAAAATGTAATGGTGAAGTAGTAACAGATTTTGTGAAGCGTTATCAAAACGCCGCAATTTAAGTATTTGCAATGCATGCAATTTTTACATGCTTGTATGAAATGGTTGCAGTGAGGCAGGTTGGTGAATGACCTGCATTTCATTAATTTATTGATTTTTAAGGTTTTTAAAGTTGGCATTTAACTTGTTTGTATTTGATTGAAATTAATCAATTACAAGGAAATTTCTTATGAAAAAGTTAACTTTAGCATCTACTATTTTAGCCGCTCTGAGCTTATCAGCATGTTCGACATCTTCAATGCCAAAAATCGACAGTAATTTTGGTAGTTTAGATAATGACGATGATGGCTACATCTCAAAAGTAGAGGCTGATGATGACAATATTTGGGAACATTTCTCAAACATTGATACAAATATGGACGAGCAGATCAGCCGTAAAGAATTTAATAGTTATATGCAACTCAATACCGGTAAAGTTGCCAGCGATACAGAGGTTGCTGACTCTGCTTTTAAAGCCGACATTGCCAAATTTGATCCGATTGAAAACGATTTTAGTTCTTTAGATAATGACCGTAATGGTTTTATCTCTATCAGTGAAGCAAACGATGATGACATAGCAAACCACTTCGGTTATATGGATACAAACCAAGACAAACGTATAAGTCAGCAAGAGTTTATAGGTTATATTCAAACTTATGGTAGCGATGTTGCTGAAGATGAAGCACTTGAAATGATCAAAAATAGTTAATTTATTTACGCTTATTAAATCATACCAATGCCAATAGCTTCGTTATTGGCATTTTTTATGTATTTTTAACGATTGTTTTTCCTAGTTTCAGTTAGATCTGTCATAATAATGCGTTACATAAGCTTATTAGATAAAGGGTAGGTATGGCGGGTCGGCGAATTAGTGATGAGCAACTTGTTGAGATCATTGAAGCGGCGATATTTGTTGCTGGAAAACCCCTCACTAAACGGCATATAAAAGACACGGTGTTAATTGATTTAAATATTTCAATGGCACGGATCACTCACGCTGTAGAACAAATACAGCTGCATTATCAAACACGCGGAATTCGTTTGGTAGAAGTTGGGAGTGGTTTTCGATTTCAAGCGTGTGCGAGTCTAGGTCCGTGGTTAAGTAACCTGTGGCAAGAGCGTGCACCAAAATACTCTCGAGCATTATTAGAAACCCTTTCACTTATTGCATATCGACAACCGATCACTCGGGGCGAGATTGAGCAAGTACGAGGTGTGACTGTTGGCTCGGGAATTATTAAAAATCTGCTCGAGCGAGAGTGGATTAAAGTCGTTGGGCATAAAGAAGTACCGGGGCGGCCCGCTTTATATGCAACAACTAAACAATTTTTAGATTATTTTTCGTTAGCGGGTTTAGATAGCTTACCTCCGTTGCCTAAGCAGCAACAAAGCAAAATCGACCAGCTATTGAGTGATCCTTCTGTGAGAGAACTATCCGAATGAGTATACAAGGTGAAAAGTTACAAAAAGTATTGGCAAGAGCAGGTGTTGGCTCTCGTCGTGAAATGGAAAAATACATTGATGCAAATCGCGTGAGTGTAAATGGCAAAGTGGCAAAGTTAGGCGATCGCGTAGAAGAAACCGATTTGATCCGTGTTGACGGCCACACTGTTAAAATTGAAGAAAAAGCAGAACGAATTTGCCGTGTTATTATGTATAACAAGCCTGAGGGCGAATTGTGTACACGTAAAGATCCAGAAGGACGCAGAACAGTATTTGATCGTCTCCCACGTGTTGATGGCGAACGTTGGATTGCTGTGGGCCGCTTAGATATAAACACGGCGGGTTTAATGTTATTCACCAACGACGGTGAATTAGCGAATCGCCTAATGCACCCAAGTTATGAAGTTGAGCGTGAATATTCGGCACGTGTATTTGGTGAGGTAACAGCTGAAACAGTAAAAAACCTAACCAGAGGTGTTGAACTTGAAGATGGTATGGCTAAATTCCTTAATATAAAACCGCTGGGCGGTGAAGGTATTAACCGTTGGTTTAATGTTACGTTAACTGAAGGGCGTAACCGTGAAGTGCGTCGTTTATGGCAATCACAAGATGTCGAAGTATCTCGTCTTATTCGTATTCGTTACGGCAAGCTAGAGCTCGATAAACGCTTACCACAAGGTGGTTGGGCTGAATTAGATTTAGAAACAGTCAATTACTTACGTAAAACGGTAAAACTGGGCCGTGAAACGCAGACTAAATTGTCAGTTATGCCAGAAAAGCGTAAAGATAAGCGCGCCAAAATCAACCAAATTCGTAAAGCGGTTAAAAAACATAATAATCGTGTTAAGCAGACAAAACGTCGCTAATTGTTTTGTTAGCATTAAAAAAGCCGCTTAAATAGCGGCTTTTTCGATCGGGACTATTGTCCGAAGTTTAGGTTATACCAATCGTGTTAAATTACTGACCATTTATAACGCAGTTAGCGCTTTATTTAACTCGCTAGAATAGTTAAATATTTAAGTTGATTGGTATTACTTAGCTTGTGCGTCTAATGATTGGCCATTCACGTCTTTTGAATCATCACTCATTAAATATAAGTACGTTGGCATTAAGTCTTCAGGGCATGCCAGTTTATCTCTGTCTTCGCCCGGATAGACACTAGCACGCATTGCAGTATGAGTAGCACCTGGATTGATACAGTTAATACGAATATTGGTTTTACCTACTTCACACGCCCACGTTTGCATCATACCTTCAACAGCAAATTTAGAGATTGCGTATGCACCCCAAAATTCACGGCCTTGGCGGCCAACACCAGATGAAGTAAAGATAATCGATGCACTTGGTGATTTTCTCAGTACTGGGAACATGTATTTAGTGATCATTGCTTGAGCCGTGACATTAACTTTCATGATGTTGTCAAACGTTGATGAACAAAAATGCTCAAGTGGCCCTAATGAACCAATAATACCGGCATTATTAAGTAAGCCATCAAGTTTACCAAACTGCTGCTCTATCGTGACACCTAAGTCTCTAAAGTTTTGTTTTGTTGCACCTTTTAAATCCATCGGTACAATTGCAGGCTTTGGACCACTTAATGCGATGATTTCATCATAAACAGCTTCAAGCTTGCTGGTGGTTTTACCTAAAAGAATCACTGTTGCGCCATGTTTTGCATAAGTAAGTGCAGCAACTCTGCCGATGCCATCGCCGGCACCAGTAATTAAGATCACTTTGTCTTGCAGGGCATTTTCAGCCGCTTTGTAAGTTTGCATAAGAAAGGTCCAAAAGAATTTATTTCAATGATTTTAACATAGCAAAACACCAAGTTATCGAATTTATTGTAAAATAAGGTGGCGAAATTTGAAACTTTACGTTAACTTTAACTGGTCTAATGTCTTGTTAATAACCTAATTACATTATTTTAACTAATATTTATCTATCACGTTTAAGAATTTAGTAAAACATTAACTACACTTATTTATTTGAACACACTATAAAAATAAGATTTTGTGCGGAGCAAACAACATGAAAAAAATGCTACTCTCACTTGCAATTACAGCTGCTTTAGCTGGTTGCGGCGGCGGTGAAACATTAGAAGACGTTAAAAAAGAGACTCCAGCAGTGATCCCCGCTGCTACAGTGAAATTTGACCCTGCCAATGGGGTGATTTCAGTCCCCAATGACTTATTAATGAGCGGCACTAAAGATGGTACGCTGAATATTCCAGGTGAGCTAGATGCCAATGGCGTATCTATTAGCAGAGCTGCCTATGCAAATCCATCAATGGCATTAGGCGCACTGGATGGCTGGTCAAGCCAAGTACCATTTAAAATCGACTTAACATTTCCACCAAGTATTAGTCTTGATGCAACCTCAGCCGGAACTTCTGGTGCTGTGCGGATATTTGAAGTCATTATGGGTGCAAGTCTTACCGATGCACAGTGCTCTGTAGCACCTGCTGGCGCAGCATGTAAGCTAGTAGGTGAACTTACCTTTGGTGTTGATTTTGTAACTAAAGGCAGTGGTGATGCAGTTGCCATTATTCCACTTAAACCATTTAAAGCCGGTAGCTCTTACATTAACGTTTTAACGACCAGTTTAAAGGATTCAGAAGGGCGTTCAATTAAGCCTTCATCAACGTATGGTTTAGTAAAACAAGAAACACCCTTAATTACACCGTCTCAACTTGCCTTGCAAGGTGCAGTTAATAGTTACGAAAATGTTGTTACTTCAGGCGGTGCAATTAGTAAAGATGATATTATTTACTCTGCTGCTATGACGATTCAATCAGTAGGGCCTGTTCTTAGCACTATTAAGTCTCTTTTGGCTGCTAGTTTACAAAATCCAGCGTTGCCAAGGCCTGCAGTACAAGTACCAGAACAACCAATGTTAACCGTTGAGCAAGTGTTTGCTGCGCAAAATATTACAGGGCTTTCACCTGCTTTTGCTGGTGTGCAATATCAAAAAGGTAATGTAATGTTACCTATGTATTTATCAACCCCAACGGGTACTGCAATTACTGATTTAGCAGACACCTATTGGCAAGGCATGTGTGATAGTGCAGTAGCTGTACTTGGATATAAAGCGGCTGCAGGTGATGCTTTCCCAGCAGAACCTATAAGTGTTAATGACGGCACATGTGCTGCATTGAGTGAAGGGCGTTTACGTGATTTAGGTTTAGATACAACTAAACATTTAACTAAATATAACTCAATACCTAAAGTACAGAGTATGGCAGATGTGCCAGTGCAAGTTACTAAACCTATTTTACCCGTTATTAATATGATTAGAGCACAAATAGGGATGGGCGAACTAACAATGCCAGCTGAGGGTTGGCCTGTTGTAATTTTACAACACGGTATTACAACACAAAAAGAGTCGATGCTAGCATTGACTGCAAGCTTAGCTGTACAAGGTTTTGCGACAGTAGCAATTGACCACCCAGTGCATGGCGAGCGTGGCATAGATGTTGATGGCGATGGTGAAGATGATTTTAATGCAACCACAGGTTCTGTGCTTGCGTATATGAATCTACAGTCGTTGCTTGTAGCACGTGATAACTTAAGACAATCAGCGGCAGATTTATTGGGCTTACGTTTAGGCTTAAACTTTGTTAATGATGAATCTCTTAACACGCAAGATGTAACATACATTGGTCACTCGTTAGGCTCAATTGTCGCGCCTGCATTTGTTACACAAACAAATACACCATTGGCACCACAAGTAGATCCTTTATTTAAAGTGAACACAGTTGCTTTAGCAAGCGGCGGCGGCGGTATCGCTAGCTTCTTGCTTGAGTCCGCAAGCTTTGGTCCATTTGTACAAGGTTCTGTGTTACTTTCAGCGGATACTGCTGAGTCTGCTGAATTTGCTGCGTACACACAAGGCCCTGCAATTTCAAACTGTGGTGAAGCCGATTATAGTCGTGCATTTACTTCATGTGCATACAAAGAATTTACTGCTGCGTTAACGGTAGCGGGTGAAACGACTAAAATAGCAAATATACAAGGTGTTATGACGCAATTTGCATTTGCTTCACAAACAGCCCTAGATAGTGGTGATCCAACAAACTATGCAAGCTCCATTGCGGCGCTTGGCACACCTATTTACATGAATGTGGTTGTGGGTGATGGCGCGCTTAACAAAGCTGATCAAGTAATTCCACCGATGACTGTGAATAACCCTATTGCAGGTTCGCTTCCTTTAGCGCGTCTAATGGGCTTAACGACGGTCGCTCAGTCGCAGCCACTAACTGAGGCACCTATGAGCTACGTTGTTAAGTTTACTAAAGGGCATCATGGTTCAGTATTGACGCCAGCCCCAGATGTAGGCGCAGGGTCAAATGCACAAGACAGCGCAGCAACAACCACCGAGATGCAGTTACAAATAGCATCTTACTTAGCAACACGCGGAAGAGCGTTATCAATTGCTAATACAGAGATTGTTACTGACTAAGTTTTTGTAGTTAAGTAAACCAAAAGCCACTGAAAAGTGGCTTTTTTGTGTTTGAATGGTAAGTTAGCGCGAGTTCGGTTAAATTGATGCAAATTTTTATTTGGAGAATAGAATTGGAATTTCTTTATGAGTACGGCATTTTTCTTGCCAAAACAGTGACCCTGGTTATCGCAATTGCCGCTGTAGTAATAATTTTTGTGGGGGCTGCAGTAAAACCCAAAGTAAAAAAAGGCGAAATTGATATAGAGGATATATCAGAGCAATTAGAGGATTTAAAACATAGCTTTTTAGAGCACACATTATCGGGTAAAGCGTTAAAAGCATTTCATAAAACGCAAAAAGCCGACGCTAAAAAAGCAGCTGCAAATGAAGAGACCAAGCCTCGATTATACGTAATTGATTTTAATGGCAGTGTTGATGCTAATGAAGTGGATAGTTTGCGTGAAGAAATCACGGCAATCGTTGCTATTGCAGATGCAACTAAAGATAAAGTGCTAATTCGCCTTGAAAGTGGTGGTGGTGTTGTTCATGGTTATGGCTTGGCTGCATCGCAATTACAACGTCTTAAAAATAAAGGCATACACTTAACCGTAGCAATAGATAAAGTGGCAGCCAGTGGCGGTTACATGATGGCATGTGTTGCAGATGAGATAGTTGCAGCACCTTTTGCTATTGTTGGATCTATTGGTGTGATTGCGCAGATCCCAAATTTTAATAAAATATTGAAGAAAAATGATGTTGATTTTGAGCAAATAACAGCAGGCGAATTTAAGCGTACATTGACCTTGTTTGGGGAAAATACGGATAAAGCGCGCGATAAATTTAAAGAGGAAATAGAGCAAACACATGGCTTATTTAAGCAGTTTGTTAGTTCGCAGCGCCCGTCATTGGATATTGATCTTGTTGCAACCGGAGAACATTGGTTTGCAACGCAAGCACTTGATAAAGGCTTGGTAGATACGATTGAAACAAGTGATGATACTTTATTAAAATATCAGGATGAGCGTCAAATTTATAAAGTAAGATACAAAGTTAAAAAGACACTCAGTGATAAACTTGCTATAGGCTTTAGTGGGGGTATTAATAAAGCGGGGGTATCCATTTACTCGCGTTTTAAAAGTTTAAACCCGTAGGTTAACCTAATAAAAAAACCCGCAGTTAAGCGGGTTTTTTAGTGTTGAAAGTAAAAGTATTATTCAGCTGATTTATGGTAATCCTCTAAATCTTTAGCTGCGTTAGGGTCATTAAAGATCTTTTCATCTAATTGACCTTCTGATTTAGCAACGACGCACGTCACCATACAATCACCCGTAACATTGACCGCTGTACGTGTCATATCAAGTAATCTATCAACACCAATGATAATAGCGATACCTTCAACAGGTAAACCAACTTGGTTAAGTACCATTGCAAGCATTATCAAACCAACGCCTGGCACGCCTGCGGTACCTACAGATGCAAGAGTTGCAGTTAGAATAACCATTAGGTAATCAGAAATAGTTAAATCAACACTAAATACCTGTGCAATAAAGACAGTCGCTACACCTTGCATAATGGCTGTGCCGTCCATGTTTATGGTGGCGCCTAACGGGATGGTAAAAGAGGCTACAGAGTTATTTGCTCCTAATTTCTTAGTTGCTGTCTCTAATGTAATTGGCATCGTAGCGCTTGAGCTCGATGTACTAAATGCAAATAAACACGCGTGTTTCATTTTCTTTAAAAAGATAATTGGGTTTAGGCCCGTTAAAAATTTTAATAATAATGTGTAGTTTATAAATGCATGAATAAAAAGCGCTGCAACCACAACACCAAAGTATTTAGCTAAGCTAACGATTAAATTTAGCTCAATTGTGGTAAATAACTTGGCCATTAAACAAAATACACCATAAGGGGCGACGTTCATTAATAATGTAACCAACTTTAAAATCACAGTGTTTAGATCTTCAAAAACAGTTGCAACTCGCTTACCCGCCGAACCGCTAAGCGCCATTGCAATACCAAATAACAATGCAAACACAATAACCTGTAGCATATTACCGCTGGCCATGGCATCAATTGGGTTGGTTGGAAACATACCAATGATCACTTGAGCGAGTGTAGGGGCTTCTTTTGCGCTGTAAGTCGCTTCTGAAGGTAAGTTTATTCCTTCACCTGGGTTTACTAATAAAGCCAAGCTAATTGCAACCGTTATTGCAATTGCAGTGGTCAGTAGATAAAGGCCGATAGATTTTCCGCCAAGGCGACCTAGTTTTTTAGGGTCACTTAAGCTGCATGTTCCACAAACGAGAGAGACAAATACTAAGGGGACGACCAACATCTTCAAACTGGCTATAAAAATTTGTCCACCAATATGAAATAAACCATCTACAAAAAAGCCCTTAATTGGCAAAGAGAATAACCCAAGAGGGATTAGATAATCGTCTTCGCCAGCTAAGATAGCCTGAAAAATAAAGCCTACAGCAACCCCCAGCAACATACCAATCATGATGCGGGTGGTTAAACTCATTGAACGGATTTTCGACATAGTAATAATCTATTTGTTATAAATTTTCCATAGCCTACCAGCATGCAAATTTTTATACAGAAAAAATCGATAAATATGAAAAAAAAGTGTGGATCAAAAAAACAACAAAAAAATAATAAAAGTTGTGATTTTAAATCTGAATATAGGTTAACATTGGGTAAATATTTCGAATTTTATAATCAATAACAAACGCTAGGGAGAGGTCAATGCCTTTAATGCGATGGCTCAGTGTTGTGCTATTCAGTTTTCTAATCACGGCTTGTGGTGGAGGTGGTTCACTTGAAAAGGATGGTGGTGATCTTGGTGGTGGTGGAACTACACCAGACACACCAACTTATACCGTTACAGTTCAAGGGTTTAATCAAGCAACGAATGAGCAATCAAACTCAGTAACTAAAGATGCACCGCTTTTTTTGCGTGCAACCGTTTTAAAAGATGGCGAAGTTGTTACGGGTAAACGTGTAACTTTTAGTCTTGCTGATGGAATCGGCTCTCTTTCACCAGCTTCAGGGAGTGCCCTTACAAATAGTGAAGGTGTTGCGCAGCTCGCACTCGAATCCGGTTCTGTAGTTGGTGCAGGTCAAGTGACTGCGACTTACCTTGTTGATGGAGAATCATATCAAGGGCTATTTGCTTTTACTTCATCAGGTGGTCAAGATACCAATGAAGAAGGCGATTTCACTTTAACTTTGCAAGGCTACTCACAAGCTAACAGTCAAGCATCAAATATTGTGACAAGTAGCGCTTCTTTAGATCTACGTGCAACTCTTCAAAAAGATGGTGTCCCAGTGGCAGGCAAGCGTATAACGTTTACTCTTGCAGACAATATTGGTTTATTAGAGCCGTCATCAGGTTCTGCGTTAACTCAAAATGATGGTGTTGCAACAATTGAACTCACCGCAGGTAAAGATGCGGGTGCAGGTAAAGTAACTGCCACATATACAATAAGTGACGATGTATTCACTGGAATATTTGAATTCCAATCGACTGGTGGGCAAGGAGACGATACTGGCATTTCTGGTGATACAACTATTGAAGTAAAAGTGTTAGATGAAAATGGAGTTAAATTCTCAGAAGCTAATCCGGTTACAAATGATAACGTAGGAACAGTTACGGCTACCTTAAAAAAAGATGGCGTTGCACTTAGTGATCAACTAGTAACATTTAGCACTAATTTTACGGGACAAATTACTCCAGATTTAGGTACTTCTATAACTAATGTTGCAGGTGAAGCAAAAATTTCACTTGGTAGTGGTAACTTTAAAGGTGCCGGAGAAGTTATAGCTAAATACAATGACAATGGCACCGTATTAAGTAAAAATGCTGTGTTTTATTCATCGGGTGATTCAGCTCCGGTTGAGCAAATTCAATATACTGTATCTGTAAGGCTCCTGACTGGGTGTAATTCGACTTGGGATGATGGCCGCGACAGTGTTAAATTAGATCCTACGCAAGCTTCAAGTGGTTGTTCAGTGACAAATAACTTATCATCCTCTGAGCTAGGTGAAATTTTAGTCGAGGTTATTGATAAACAAAATGGCGATGGTGTTAAAAACGCATTAGTTAATCTTGACACAAGTTTAGGTTCGATACTTCCTTCGTCGGGCACGGCGTTAACGGATAATTTTGGCATGGCTCTTTTAAAGTTGCAGCCAGGCAATACAGGTGGAGCGGGCACTATTACCGCACGATCTTTAGGTATTAGTTCATCAATTAACTTTGCTGTAGGAATCGCTGATTTAATTTTAGAGGTTAATAACGGGCTAAATATAGATGCATTAGGTAACGTTATCCCATTGAAAGCTGGCGGCAGCACTATCATTGAAGTAACACTGCGTGATGAAGATGGAAACTTATACTTAACGCCAACAGACGTCGAGTTTAGTTCAACATGTGTAACCAGTGGTAGCTCTGTTATTGATGCTGTAGTTAAATCTTCTAGCGGTATTGCTACTTCAACGTATCGAGCTAATGGCTGTGGTATCAACGATGATATTAATATTACCGTTGAAACAGGTGGAAAGAACTTTACAGCTACAACAATTATTCCAGTTGAAACTTCAGATGTTCAATCTATTCAGTTTATTGATGTTTCCGAAACGTTTATAGCGCTTCCTCCAGGTGAAGGTGGTCAACCAACGCAGTCGGTTGTTCGATTTAAGTTGCTTGATGCTGATAATATTGCATCATCACAGCAGCGTATAGATTTTAAATTAACAGATACTTTAGGGTTCGCTAATTTAACTCTTAAAAGTGCAAATACAGATAATGATGGATTTGTTCAAACAACGGTTACTTCAGGAATCGTGCCAGGCCCACTTGTAGTGAAAGCATGTTACGTATCAAAAGATGATGTTAAAGCTTTACCTGTAGGCGACGATTTAACGTGTTGGGTTGACGATTATGAATTATGTCAACTTGAACCTACTAACGAAATTTGCCCAGATGGTGAACTACATTTAGTCCCATTATCAGAACAAATTAGCTCTGTTTCATCACAGTTGACTTTATCATCAGGCGTCGCTGATCAAAATAGTTTTGATGCAAGCCCTGTTATGTTTAATCCTAACTCACTGTATTACAATGGTATAACAACTGACGTGACGGTGTTTTTTGGTGACCAATTCAATAACTATAATGGAGATGGCGTCGAGGCGACTATCCTAGCTGAGGCCGGTGTAATTGGCTCTGCTAGTAATGAGGAAACGTGTAAGACTACGGATGCTATGTGTGTTGTTACTTGGCGCTCACAAGGCGATAGACCATTTTGGAGTTATAAATGGGGTAACCGTATCGGTGAGATTGATGGTAACTCAACGACTGAAGAAGGTATAAACCCTAAAACGAAAGAAATTAACTGTGACCCATATTTTGGTGTTGCTGCTCCATGTATTAATGGTATTAAGAGAGCAAAAAATGACCCCGATGGTGTTGTGATGGGTGGTCGTGTAAGCATTCTTGCTGTTACAAAAGGTCAAGAAAATTTCGTTGATGAAGAGTCAACGCCAGATGTCAGCCGTAGAAATGGTTTGTTTGATATTGGTGAATATTATAAAAGTTATGATTTAGCTGAAGCCTTTATGGACCATAATGAAAATTCATCATTTGATAAAGCAAATTGTAGTGATGACAGAGGTGATAGTTATGACCCCGTTACTGATTTATGTTCAGAGTTAAACTCACGCGGAGGTCATAATGAAACGTGGCGTGACCTTAACAGCAACGGCCTTTTCGATGGACCTGATGGAAAATATAATGGCTTATTATGTAGCGAGGCTGCGAATAACGCTGGAGAATGTTCAAGAGAGTTGATAGAAGTTCGTAAACAATTTGAACTAGTTATGTCTGGTGATACTCCTTATGTACGTTTCTCAGTGCTCAAGGGTAATTCACTGCATATCCCTGCAAACTGTGTTAGTTCAGCTGTAGCGACTCTAGAAATGTCTGATGTTACAGAGCGTTGTGATGTAGAGACGATAGATTTATCGATTATTAGTCAGCCAAATCCTGATTTTGATCCCAATGATCCTGATGAGACTGATCCAGAAACAATTGATGTAGGTTTAACGGGAATATCAATACGTATTCACTATACAGATGAATTTGGTAACCCTTTACCTGCAGGTACAGAAGTTACGTTATCTACAACAAATGGTGATCTGTCAATTATTGGACACAGTGAAACAATATTGAGCACAAATACTGATAAACCTCTGTACTCAGATGTTAGAATTGCAAGAGAGGCCGAAGGAAATAAAAAGCTAGACGGCATACTTACCATCAAGTTTGCTTTTGAAAATCAGTTTGGCGTTAAGAAAGTGACTGAAAAAGCGATTGCTATATTTGACGATAAATAGATTCAAGCTGTGATTTAATAATAAATGCCAACCATAAGGTTGGCATTTTTGTTTCTATTCTATATATTCCACTGCAAATAGTTAAAAACACCAAATTGCCTAAATTAAGCACAACAATTGCTTAATTAATCATTAAAAACAGAAAAGTTTGTATTAAAAGCTTGTAACAATTGGTGTTTGTAGATATACCTATAAATATTCGCGCCTGTAAAAGGGCAAAACACATTTTAAATACTTGGTTAGAAATAGGCAACTATGGGCAAATCGCTAGTAATTGTAGAGTCTCCTGCTAAGGCTAAAACAATTAATAAATATTTAGGAAATGATTTTATCGTCAAGTCTAGTATTGGGCATGTACGAGATCTTCCTACCTCAGGTTCTGGCAAAACCAAAACTGCAGCTACAAAAACACCTGCGGAAGTGCGCAAAATGGCGCCTGAAGAAAAGGCCGCGTATAAAAAACAGCGTGATTATACTAACTTAGTTGCTCGAATGGGGATTGACCCTGACAAAGGCTGGCAGCCACATTACGAAGTATTACCGGGTAAAGAAAAAGTTGTTCAAGAATTACAAAAGCTCGCTGAAAATGCTGACCAAATCTATCTCGCAACGGATTTGGATAGAGAAGGGGAAGCAATTGCTTGGCACCTTCAAGAGATTATTGGCGGCGAGCCTGAGAAGTATAAACGTGTAGTATTCAATGAAATAACCAAAAATGCCATTCAGGCAGCCTTTGAGGCACCTGGAGAGCTAAACACCGACATGGTCTACGCCCAACAGACCCGTCGATTTTTAGACCGTGTAGTTGGTTTCATGGTGTCTCCATTGTTGTGGCAGAAAGTTGCTAGAGGCTTATCAGCAGGACGTGTTCAGTCTGTTGCGGTACGTTTACTGGTTGAACGTGAACGCGAAATTAAAGCATTTATCCCAGAAGAGTTCTGGGATATTCATGCAGATGTTAAAAATAGCGAATCAGCATTACGTTTAGAAGTATTTAAACAAGGTGATAAAGCGTTTAAGCCAGTTAGCGAAGCACAGGCGATGGCTGCGACTGCATCGCTAGAAAATGCTGAGTATAAAGTTGTAAGTGTTGAAGAGAAGCCAAGTAAGAGTCGTCCTAGTGCACCACTCATTACCTCAACAATGCAACAAGCTGCGAGTACACGCTTAGGTTATGGCGTTAAAAAGACGATGATGCTTGCCCAGCGTTTGTATGAAGCAGGTTATATCACCTATATGCGTACCGATTCGACGAATTTGTCGAAAGATGCAGTAGCAATGTGCCGTGATTACGTAACTGAGCAATTTGGTGATAAATACTTACCAAAAGAAGCAATAAATTACAGTTCTAAAGGCAATGCACAAGAAGCGCATGAGGCTATCCGACCTTCAAGCGTGAGTGTATTATCAGGCCACCTTGATGGTGTCGACCCAGATGCCAAAAAGCTTTATGAATTAATTTGGCGTCAATTTGTTGCTTGCCAAATGGTTCCTGCTGAATATGACTTAACAACATTAACCGTTGCAGCGAATGATTTTCAGCTTAGAGCGAAAGGCCGCGTACTACGCTTTGATGGTTGGACTAAAGTGCAACCTGCTATTCGTAAAAAGAATGAAGAAGATCAATCATTACCTGCGATTAAAGAAGGTGAAGTATTAAGCCTTGTTGAGCTTGATCCTAAGCAACACTTTACTAAGCCGCCAGCGCGTTTTAGTGAAGCGAGCCTAGTTAAAGAGCTTGAAAAGCGTGGCATTGGTCGTCCATCTACTTACGCGTCAATTATTTCAACGATTCAAGATCGTGGATATGTACGAGTTGAGAATCGCCGCTTCTTTGCAGAAAAAATGGGTGAGATTGTCACTGACCGTTTAGTTGAGAATTTTACTGACTTAATGAACTTCGATTTTACCGCGAAAATGGAAGGTCGTTTAGATGATATTGCTGAAGGTGAGCGCATCTGGACACAAGTACTTGATAAGTTTTATGCTGATTTCTCTACCCAACTGACTTTAGCCAGTGGCGAAGAAGATGAAGGTGGAATGCGTAAAAATGAAATGGTCGAAACCGATATTGACTGCCCAACGTGCGGCAGAAAAATGGGTATTCGCACAGCATCTACTGGTGTTTTCCTCGGGTGTACAGGTTATAACTTACCACCAAAAGAACGCTGCACGACCACTATGAACTTAGTGTCGGGTGATGAAGCGGTCGCTGCAGATGTTGAAGATGTTGAAACTGAAACATTAATGCAAATGAAGCGTTGCCCAATTTGTGAAACGGCAATGGATTCATACCTGATTGATGAAACACGCAAATTGCATGTTTGTGGTAATAACCCAGGTTGTAAAGGGCATATAGTCGAGCAGGGAACCTTTAAAATTAAAGGTTATGATGGGCCTATTATTGAGTGCGATAAATGCTCATCTGATATGCAGCTTAAATCAGGACGTTTTGGAAAATATTTTGGTTGTAGTAATGACGAGTGTAAAAACACACGTAAATTACTGCGTAGTGGAGAAGCTGCGCCACCAAAAGAAGATCCCGTACAACTGCCTGAGCTAGAATGTGAAAAATCAGAAGCATACTTTGTACTGCGAGATGGGGCTGCAGGTATTTTCTTAGCGGCAAATACGTTCCCTAAATCGCGAGAAACACGTGCACCAAAGGTCGAAGAGTTACATCGTTTTAGAGATCGTATTTCACCTAAGTTCTATTATCTAGCAGATGCACCAGCAAAAGATCCAGATGGTAACTTAGCTGTTGTACGCTATAGCAGAAAGAATAAAGAACAGTATGTAATGACTGAGGTTGAAGGTAAAGCAACTGGCTGGACTGCACATTATAACGCAGGAAAGTGGGTTGAAGAGGCAAAGAAAAAAGCCGCACCTAAAAAGAAAGCAGCAGCTAAAAAACCAGCCGCCAAAAAAGCGGTTGCAAAAAAAGCACCTGCTAAAGTGAAAAAAGACGCAGAGTAAAATGTATGTAACGAGTGTTTAAATCAAGTACTCGTTAAACGCAAAAAAACCGGAACGCACACCCTTGTGCCGATTCCGGTTTTTTTATGTCAAATTAATGTGCAATGGCAATGTGACGATTAAATTTTTACATCAGTGACTTTGTTATAGCCTTCTGCTTCAAGTTCATCATTTACGCATTTTAAAACGTATGGTTTCAGCTCATCATTACTGATATCGTCGTCTTTAGCCCAGTTTAAACACATTTCTGTGTATTCTTTAATTGTTTCGGCTGAAGCGTCAACAGCATCGTCAGCAACAGCAAAAGTTGCAGAAACCGCAAATAATGGCGCTACCATAAGCGCTAGCAATGCTTTTTTCATTCGTTTAATCCTAAAAATGTAGTGACGATTGTTTTTGAACATTCAAAAACAAGAGTTAACCAATCAAGCAGCATGCTGTTGGTAAGTTGATTTTCAAACTAAATGAGAATAAAAGATAACGAAATATTTTTATCGTTAGGATGAAAAAGCTAACACAAAAATCAGCTGCTGATGTAGATAAGTATTTGTATCGAGCTAGAAACTCAGATAGAGTCGGGTTTTTATAAATTGATGAGTACTATGGATAATCCCAACCCAAATAAAATTCCACGCCAAGCAGGTAAAGCTGAACATCTTCTTGAAACGTTGATATTTCGTGGCCGCTGGTTATTGGCTCCATTTTTTGTTGGTTTACTCTTTGCTGTAATTTTATTACTCATTAAATTTTTCAAATTACTGTATTTAATGGGTGTATCAACATTCACAGCAACAAGCCAAGAATTGTTAGTGGGTATTTTAACCCTAGTTGATACGGCATTATTAGCGGGGTTACTATTGATCATTACCTTTAGTGGTTATGAAAACTTTGTATCGAAGTTAAATATTGAAAACCATGAAGACCGCCCTGCATGGATGGGGAAAGTTGGTTTTTCTGGTTTGAAGATGAAATTAATCAGTGCGATTGTCGCTATTTCAGCTGTTGAGCTCCTTAAAGTTTTTATAATTTCGTCAACCTACACCAGCGAACAACTTATGTTAAAGGTATTAATACATGTGACATTCGTGGTCTCAGGTGTATTGTTTGCTCTGACCGATTATATAAATAGTAAAACTCATAGCCATTAACGAAGAGTATAGTTAGACAGGCTGCTTATTTACAGCCTGTCTAGGATCTTATGTGGAGTACTGCAAATATCAAAAAGAAAAGTATCAAAAAGAAAAAGTTAAAATAAATTAGACCTTAGATTATTTAAAAATAGCTGACCACATTGCTTTTAAACTAGGTTCTTTACCGTACATATTCATCCCCATTTTGAAAATACGAGCGGCAACTATTCGCAAGTAATAAAAACAGCCAATGCTAAGTACGAGTGAGAGCAAAGGTTGCCACAGTGGTAACTCAACTAGCGACATACGTACAGGCATAACAGCAAAAGCAGTGATTGGTAAATAACTTAATATCACTGTCAGTATGCTATTCGGGGCGTCCATTACAAAAAAGGCGATTACAATAGGTGCAATAGGCAGCATCATTAATGCACTTTTACTACTGTGGTTAGGATCGTCTATCCCAGCGGCAATTGCCGCCATAAAGGCCGCGCAAATAGCAAGACCAGCAATCGCAAAGGCAAAAAACCATGGCAACAACGCCCAATTCACAAAGTGCAGATCAATCGCTTGTTGTTTTATCACCACAGTAAAAAATAGCATTGAAAGTACAATGGATAGCAAAGTGCCGACCATTGTTTTTACGGCTAATAATATTTGCCCTGTTAATTTACCGTCAATCCATGTTTGCGGTGTCATGGTTGCCATAATTTGTTCTGTAACACGGTTCTGTTTTTCACCAGTGATACTCACAAAAAGCTGGCCAAACACACCAAACATCGCTATAAAAAGCAAAATTAATACACCAAACGCAGTGTAAGTTTGACTTTTATCTGCTTGGTTTTTTAGTAATTCATCTAAAACCTGGTGCTCTATAAGTACTTGTGTACGTAAACCTAGTTGTTGCTCTTGAGTTAAATTGAGTTTATTAAATTGCGCATGCTGTAGCTCTGTGCTTAATAAACTGCTTAGTTGTAATTGCCAGCTTGCTTTTTCTGCGGTGATAAGTGAGACCCGCCCATCAGGTGAGTTAAAACGAATAACGGCATCATACTCTTTAGTTTCATTTAAGTTTTTGATCACATGATCAAGATCGTTCACGGGTATAAAGTTAAAGTTGCTCTGTTGGCTATTGCCCGCATTGAGAGTGAAATCGGTATCAGTTGCGATAGTGTAACTTTGTTCAAGTTGCTGATTATTTGCTGCAAAGAAATAAATAACGCCAGCGATGACAAGCATGATCAGTTTTGAAATAATTTCTTGTTTTAATTTAAAAAAGTGCAAAAACTCCCATTTTGCCACGGTCCAAATTTGGGTGCTTTTTAATGACTGTGCTTTCATAGTTGAGCTCCTTGCTTTAACTTTTTATTATGCTCAGAGACGGCATTTAGATAAAGGCTGTGTAATGACTGGGCCTGATTTTTTAATTCAACTATATCGCCGAGTACTAATAATGACGGCAAAAGAGTGTTCAGTGATTGCTCTTCTAAAAGGGTGATTTGCAATTGTTGTGCTTTTATTTGTTCAACATTGTACTTATCTTTTAGTT
This sequence comes from Pseudoalteromonas sp. NEC-BIFX-2020_002, assembly GCF_013002825.1. Taxonomy (NCBI): domain Bacteria; kingdom Pseudomonadati; phylum Pseudomonadota; class Gammaproteobacteria; order Alteromonadales; family Pseudoalteromonadaceae; genus Pseudoalteromonas; species Pseudoalteromonas sp. NEC-BIFX-2020_002. The sequence goes on along the minus strand of NZ_JABEPJ010000021.1, from coordinate 19,112 downwards.
CATTTACCGCTAATTCATCAAGCGGCTCGGCAAACTGTACTTTTATAACCCTTGCTTGTTGCGTGGTTAAAATGTTGGTTAAATCACCATATAACACGCTTTGGCCTTGGTTGAGTAATAAAACCCGATCCGCAAGCTTTTCAACCATCGCCATTTGATGCGCACTTAAAATAACGGTCATACCTTGTTGCTTTAATTGCGCTAAAAATTCGACCACCAACTCTTGATTGATAGGGTCTAATCCAGAAAATGGTTCATCTAAAATAACCCATTTTGGCTCATGTAAAATAGCGCTGATGAGCTGAACTTTTTGCTGATTACCTTTAGAAAGAGACTTTAATGGATCATTAATACGTGATGATAAGCTAAATTTATCTAACCAATATTCACAGCGTTTATTAAAGTCATTATTTGATACACCATGGAGACTTGCAAAAAATTGTAAATTTTGTTTGAGTGTTTTTTCAGGATAAAGACCGCGATCCTCAGGTAAATAGCCAAGTAGGTGGGCAGGAATTTGACTATAGCTTTGAGAGCCATCAATTAATTTAATACAGCCACTATCAGCGTGTGTAAATCCGACGAGCATTTTTACTAACGATGATTTACCGGCTCCGTTAGGACCTAACAATGCAAATATTTCACCTTGATTTACCTCAAAGGATAAATTATTTACCGCGGTCACTGTGTGATAGTGTTTGTTAAGTTGTTGAACCTGAAGTGACATATGATCCCTCTATTTTTGTTGTTTTAACTAGTTTAAATGTTTGTACTGGCCGATGTAATTATTTGTTAAATAATTAATGTAACTAAAGATGTAAATTTGCCATAATGCTCGCGATATTTCACGAATTTGGTGTGCAATGATAAAGCAATTTTTAAATGATCCTACATTACTTCTCAATGCGGTAGGTGAAGGCATATATGGTTTTGATCTCAGTGGCAATGCCGTGTTTATAAACCCAGCTGCAGAGAGAATGACAGGCTGGCAAGCCGCTGAGCTACTAGGGAAAAAAATACATCAATATCATCATCACAGCCACGCTGACGGGCGGCCTTACCCCGCGGATGAATGCCAAATATATTGCACCATGTTTGATGGTAAACACCGCCATGTAAAGGATGAAGTTTTTTGGCGTAAAGATGGCAGTAATTTTCCGGTTGAATACACGTCAACACCGGTTTATAAAAATGACCAACTGATTGGTGCGGTCGCGATATTTCGTGATGTATCCAAGCAGCATCAAACCGAACACGCGCTACGTCAAGCGTTAACCCAAGTTAAAGATTTAAGTGAGCAACTTAAAGACGAAAATAATTACTTAATTGCACAGCTTAACGAAGATTGGCAAGATTCTGGATTAGTTGGACACAGTCATATTTTTCAAAACATGCTTGAACAAATTAAACTTGTAGCGCAAACCACTAGTACAGTGCTGATTTTAGGTGAAAATGGCACTGGTAAAGAGCTTGTTGCGCGTAACTTACATCGCCTCAGCGAACGCTCAAACCAGTCGTTTATAAAGGTTAACTGCGCAGCATTTACACCAAGTTTGCTCGAATCAGAGTTATTCGGACATGAAAAAGGGGCTTTTACAGGCGCAAATGAGCGTCGTAAAGGGCGATTTGAGTTGGCAGATAAAGGGACTTTATTTTTAGACGAAATAGGGGAGTTACCGCCCGAAGCGCAAAGTAAATTACTGCGCGTATTACAAGAGCATGAATTCGAACGGGTAGGCTCTAGCCATACAATTAAAGTTGATATTCGCATTGTCGCAGCAACCAATCGCGATCTTTGGCAAATGGTACAGCAAGGTGCGTTTAGAATGGATCTTTATTATCGTTTAAATGTATTCCCAATTAAAGTGCCTGCATTAAAAGAGCGCAAAGAAGATATTCCATTATTATGTACCAACTTAATTGCGCAATTGAATAAACGCCTTGGTAAGCAACTGAAGGGGTTAAGTAAAAAAGCTATTAGCCAGCTGCAAGCTTATGATTGGCCAGGTAATATTCGTGAGCTACAAAATGTACTCGAACGTGAAGCTATTCTTAGCAAACAGCCTATTTTACATTTAAGTCAACCTTTGAGCATGCCACCGAACACGGCATTTAACATCAGCTTAACCCTCGATGAGGCACAAAAGAGTCATATAGTGTCTGTACTTGAACTATCAAATTGGAAGATATCAGGTGCACACGGAGCAGCTACTAAGCTTGGGCTACATGAAAGTACGTTACGATCTAAAATGAGAAAATTGGGAATTGAAAGGGATTCGTGATATTTAACGTTTTTCGTTTTATTTAACGAGTTAAAAACTAGCCATTTAAATTTAAATCAATAATATCATGAGCTTAAATTAAGTTTCAGTTTGGTCTGAAAGTTGCAAATACTTGCTTAGTCACCGTCACCATGAAGTAAGTATTATGAAGTTTGATATTAAAGAAGAAGATATGATCATCAAGCCCTACAAAAATGAAGGGCCAATTTATATTCGTGAGCAAAAAGGGTTTTTCCAACGTATTCGCCGCCACCTTGGCTGGCTGTTGATGCTCACGTTTATTGCTATTCCGTGGATCCCTTACAATGGGCAACAGGCGGTTTTATTCGATGTAGCAACACAAAAGTTTACCATTTTTGGTTTAACGCTCTTACCTCAAGACTTTATGATATTAGCGCTGCTATTTATGGTTGCAGCGTTTGCGTTGTTTTTTGTAACTAATTGGTTAGGAAGAGTTTGGTGTGGTTACACATGCCCGCAAACTATTTGGATGTTGTTATTTTCTTGGGTTGAAGAACGAATTGAAGGCAGCCGAAATCAACGAATTCAGCTTGATAAAGCGCCTTGGGGGATCACTAAAACACGTAAAAAAATAACCAAACACAGCGCATGGTTAGTTATTTCAGTGCTCACAGCAACGTCATTTATGGCTTACTTTATACCAGCAAAAACACTTTACGCTGACATGTTCTTTTTTGAATGGTCAGGTATTACTAGTTTTTGGGTTTTTCTGTTTGCATTTTGCACCTATGGTAATGCAGGCTTTTTACGTGAAAAAATGTGTACAGTTGCGTGCCCTTATTCGCGTTTTCAATCAGTTATGTTTGACAAAGATACACTTGTCGTCACTTATGATAACGAGCGTGGTGAAAGCCGTGGACCGCGCAAACGTAAAGTTGACCCAAAAACTGTTGGCCTAGGAGATTGTGTTGACTGTAACTTATGTGTAGAGGTGTGCCCAGCCGGTATTGATATTCGAAATGGCTTGCAATATGAATGCATTAATTGTGGTTTATGTATTGACGCTTGCGACGATACGATGACTAAATTCGGATATCAAAAAGGTTTGATCAAATACGCCAGCGAGCAACAAATGGCAGGAAAACACACAAATCCATTTAGGTTAAAATTGATAGGTTACGGCGCTTTAACTGCACTGTTAACGCTTGCTATGGTGGCATGGTTAGCGCAAAGAACCCCCATAGAAGCATCGGTATTACGTGATCGTAACGCTTTATACCGAGTTAACTATGAAGGACTGGTTGAAAACCCATACACGCTAACAATTATTAATAAAACACAGCAACCACTTCATTATACAATTGATTTAAAAGGGTTTGATATTGCAAAATTACAAAGCCCAGCGTTGATACTCGTTGAGCCAGGCTTACTTAAACGTGTGCCGGTAACTATAATTGCAGATGGCTACGATGTAGATAAAAAAGTTACTAAATTAGAGTTTGTAATTACAGCGAAGGAAGATCCAAGTATTACCATTACAACACCAAGCTTATTTTACCGTAATTAAATATGTGGATTGCTAACGTAGTTGATTTATCAACACGTTAGCAACTTAAATTGTTCATTTATATGTTCTTTAGCCTGATATAAATCAGCAAACAAACGACTTTTAATATCAATCATCAAGCCTGCATTATTCATAATACGTTGCATTTGATTAACCACTAAAGACGAGCCTAAAATATAGGCGCTAGCAATACAGTTACTCTGTATCATTTGTTTTGCTAAATGTGTAAATTGTTCCTCAGCCTCAGGCGTTGCTGCACATGCCGTGTATGAGTTACTGATATACGCCCAAGGTCTTCCTGCAAAAGGTTTAATGTGTTCAAAAATGCTGTTACTAAATTGACAGACTAGGTTTGCGTTAATATTGCCGTGAAAATGTCCGATAATAATGCTGTGATCACGTTCTAAAACGACTCTACCGTATTTGTTTTTAAATTCCATTTGCTTCCTTGTAAAAATAAAAGAGCGTGAATTTTAAACAAATATATAATTTAGTCTAGGGCGTGTTGACCTTTCGTGATTGATTTTACAGCCGTATGTTAGGTATTTAGGCAAGGCAGCGCCTATGGTGTGTGGTCGTTCCCCATAAATAGGCGATAACGCAGTATAAATTCCAAACATGCGCTGCCCAAAGGGTTCTTCCTAGGGGCGATTAACTCTTTGTTACTTACACCGATGTAGGTAAGGGGCGTGAGCAGGGCGCGGAAGCTTTGCTCGATTTTTACTTATTCTCACATGGATGTGAGCCAGTAGAATAACGCAGGAGCAGTTATCGAGCCCACTCGATTCCAAACCTCGCGCCGCGATTAAATCGCCCCTAGATTGAACAAATGTCAATCCACAAAGGTCAACACGCCCTAGTAAAAAGCAGACCCGAAAGTTATTCAGTAGATGGATCTGTTTTAAATACGATTATTGTTGTGAAGCTATATAGTCAAGCGCACCGGCAATCGCAGCAACTTGTGCAAGAATACATTCTTCATCCGTTGCTGTTGGGCTATCTGGGTATACCTCAGTTGTTGTTACAAACTTTGCATCGCTAAAGCCCATGCATAAACCAAGCTCGCGTGCCGCATAGTTGATAACGCCAAATTGCTCTTGCGGCACGCCTATTAATTGGTTATTTTCATCACTGGGTGCAATGTGTGTTATTTTTGTAACGTTTTCAATAATAGCCTTTTGAAATTCTGCCGCTGGTTTCGCTGAATCAGCAACTAAATAAAAACCATCAGGAATATTCCAATTAGTATTAATTTTACCATCGCGCGCAGCAAGTGCAGGGCGAAACTCACTGTTATCGGTGTCGGTTGTTTCGTGTAGATCAATATGTGCAACTAGCTCAACACCAAGCCCAGCAATGTAAGCCATCACATTTGCAGATTCAGGGGCAGGGCTATTAGCATAAAAAGAACGGTTAGGATCTATGGCAGCTGGATTCCAGCGGTTTATTGTTTCATAGCCCCACGGGCTGATACAGGGCGTTACCACAAGGTTAAAATGCTCACTGTAATGTCTACCTAATGTTTTAATAAACCGAATTGCACCATGCACACCGCTGGTTTCATAGCCATGCACACCACCAGTTACTAATACGGTTGGTTTATTGTTTTGCCAATTACGAGATTTAATAGCAAAGAGGGGGTAATTAGCGTCTTGATAAACAAGTTCACCATATTGTTCAACATCACACTCATCTGTAAGTTCATTTATTAATGACACAACATCATTGTGGTAGCTACGCTTAATGTTTTGAGAATCGAACCATTGTTGTTTCTCATCATCATTCCATGAAATGTTAGCTGTTCCAATTGGATAAATAGTATCGCTCATAAAACCTTCATTAGTAACAATAAAAAAGACAGCTTATCGATGGATTCTTCACTTCGCAACTAACTCTAAGCAATAGCGGTATATAAATTTACATATTGTCGTTTATGAACACTAAATAAATAGTCGCGAAGGTGATCTTTCCCTTCATGAATATGAGTTATTTTAGCTGCGATACCTTGCTTATTTTGTCTAACTGGTTCAATGCTAATAATGATGTGTTTTTTATTTGGCAGATAAAATTGCATTCTGTGATGAGTAATTAAAGGCACTTTATTGCTGATTGGTTTTAAAAAGATCCCGGTGCTAGATATTGACTCAATTTTAAACCCGTCACTTTGTATATTTAAATTGTCTAAGCGCCAACTTCGTTGTGTACCTGTGGTGTCAATAACTTCAGGTGAGCTAAGTATCGGGGTTAACAACCCTGATTCATCAGTTTTAAATTCTAAAGGAAACCACAACTGATAGTGACCGACCTCAGCGAGTAAAGTCAACTTAGCATTAATAAATAGATTCGCTATTTTAGCCGGAATATCACTTTGCACAGTCAGGCGTTGATTTGCAGGTAATTGCTGCTTGGCTTGGCCTTTAAATAAGTTTGATAAAAACTGTTGTTCATCATTAGAAAAGTCCACGCAGTACCTCCTGTACATAAAATAGCAACTTGTTATAAATAACGACTTATTACCCTAATTTAGGCTTTAATAAGTCGGCATGTTTAAAATGTTGTTATATTTTTCAATACAATACGACAGTGTTTAACAGGGCTCGTGTAAGCTTAAAACTCTGCGGGCTAAGTAAACACTGTCACCAAAGCATGTTTAATTAACGGCGTACAAAATAAAAACTTGAATTTTATTTGAAAACATAAAATTATCGGAATAGCCATTATTCACTCTTCATAAAGCAAATTAATGAGGATGCAAAGAATAACGGTGAAATAGAAGTGAGGGGAAATATAATTGGTCGGTATGGAGAGATTCGAACTCTCGACCCCTGCCACCCCATGACAGTGCGCTACCAAGCTGCGCCACATACCGACTTTCCATGCAATATACCCATATTTTATAAAAAATCAATAACCTTTTGTTTGTTTGAACATTTATTGAACTTAGTTAATAACTGTATAGTGGCAAAAGGTTACTTTTCTAGCCACATTTTGATCGATTTATACATAATGTCACGTAATATAGGTTGTGCAGTTTTGTTAGGGTGTATATTGTCGTTTTGCATCAGCGTTGGATCGCCTGCAACATTGAGTACAAAAAAGTCCATTAAGTGGCTGTCAGTTGCGGTGGCGACTTTTTCAAAACTACCTGTAAACTGACTGGTATAACGTGGGCCGTAATTAGGTGGAATGTGTATTTCCATAATAGCTATATTGGCGTCAGCTTGTTTGCTTAGGTTTACCAATTGGGTGAGGTTTTGCTCAAGCCTTTTTATTGGAAAACCACGTAAGCCGTCGTTACCGCCAAGTTCAATAAGTACGTGACTTGGCTGAAATTCATTTAACAATGAGTCTAAACGTCTTAGTGCACCGCCAGTGGTTTCACCACTGATACTGGCATTGATAAGTTGGATGTTTAGTTGCTCTTTGTCGTACTTATCTTGTAACAATTTAACCCAGCCTTGCTCTTGTTTTAGACCATAAGCGGCGCTTAAACTGTCACCTAAAATTAAAATTGTGTTGTCAGCTGCAGCTGTAAGTGGTTTGATTACAATTAGAAAAACAAATATTAAACGTAGGATTGAATGCATCATATGTCAGCGCTATCTCAAGTAAATATTATTCAAGTTAATGGACTGTCTAAAACGGTAAATACCCTTGAAGGTGAGTTGCCCATCCTCAGCGACATCAGCTTTAATGTCAAGTCTGGTGACTCAGTTGCTGTAGTTGGCACGTCAGGTTCAGGTAAATCGACCTTACTTAGTTTATTAGCTGGACTTGATCAATCAACACAGGGTGAAATAATTCTTGATGGTGATGCTTTGCATACACTTGATGAGGAGGCAAGAGCAGCACTGCGAGCACAAAAAATTGGGTTTGTATTTCAGTCTTTTATGCTTGTACAAAGTTTAACTGCCCTTGAAAATGTAATGCTTCCTGCGGAGTTAGCGGGCAGCGCTAATGCAAAACAACAAGCGTTAGATTTACTTGAAAAAGTAGGGTTAAGCCATCGCATAGAACATTACCCATCACAACTATCAGGCGGAGAGCAGCAGCGTGTAGCCATTGCCCGTGCGTTTATTGGTACGCCTAAAATATTATTTGCCGATGAGCCTTCAGCAAACCTAGACAGTAAAAATGGTAAATTGATTGAGTCTTTACTTTTTGAGCTTAATGAACAACATGGCACAACACTAATACTGGTGACTCACGATGAGGCACTTGCTGCGAAATGCCAGTATGTTTTGCAAATTGAGGCGGGTAAACTGGTAAAAGATACCAGCGAGGTTCTTGCTGATGTGGGCTAAATTAGCATTAAAACTATTTTTTCGTGAATTTCGCCGTGGTGAACTCACGGTTATTTGTGCTGCCATTGCATTAGCCGTTTTGACTGTACTTACTTTGTCTATGGTTACAGACAGAATAGGCCAAAGTATTGCGCAAAAAAGCAGTGCATTTATCGCAGCGGATAGAGTACTTGCCAGCAGTCACGCTTTACCACAATCGTATTTAGAAAAAGCACATTCGCAGAATTTAAAAACAGCCCAGTTAACTTATTTTGATACCATGTTGTTTGCTAATGATGAAATGCAATTAAGCTCTGTTAAAGCTGTATCGCCTGAATACCCGCTCAAAGGTGAGTTAAAAATTAAGGCTCGTTTAGATGCACAGGTTGAAATTGTAAATCAAGGGCCAAGTGCGGGCAATGTGTGGTTTAGTGAATCTGTTTTTTACGCGTTAAATGTAAAAGTGGGCGACACGGTTGAACTCGGCGCAGCGCAATTTACAATTGAAAAAGTATTAGTGGAAGAACCTGATGCACCTTTTAATATTTTTTCAAGCAGTCGCCGTGTTTTGTTAAATAGCGCCGACATTGAGAAAACGCAAGTTGTGCAGCCTGGAAGCCGAGTGTTCTATCGTCAATTATACGCTGGTGAAGAGTCTGATATTAATGCCTTTTATGCTTGGCTTAAGCCACAAATAAAAGAAAATCAGCAATGGTATGGTGTAAAAGACCGTCAATCTCCTATCGCTAATAGCTTAAATCGTGCTGAAAGCTTTTTATTGTTAGCAGGTTTATTAGGCATTATTTTAGCTGCTGTGGCTATTGCAGTTTCTGCTAAGCGTTATTGTGAGCGTCAATACGATCCCGTCGCGATGATGAAGACCCTTGGCGGTAGCCGCGACATGATCCGCAAAATTTACTTATTGCATTTATCAATGGTGTGCGCCTTATCTGTGCTTATTGGCTTGCTCATAGGCTTTGGTTTACAAGATATTGCAGCGAACTATTTAGCTAAATCTATGAACAATACATTACCTGCTGCGGGTATTAAACCTTGGATAACGGCAATTAGTACAGGTGTGATTTGTGCTGTGATGTTCTCAATTAAGCCGTTGTTAGACTTATTTGATATACCGCCGCTGCGAGTGTTGCGTCGTAATTTAGGGGATAGATTACTTGTTAGTAAAGTACATTTAGCCATGTCTGCAATGACTGTGTTTTTATTAATGTGGTTATTTAGTAATAACTTAAAAATTACTGCAATTTTGTTTGTTTCAACATTGGTGCTTATTGGTTTACTGTTTTTGGTCTCACGGATCATCTTTGGGGGCGGACGTAAATTAGGTTTACGCCCAGGCAATAGTTGGTCGTTGGCGATTGCATCAATTCAAAAGCGCGCAAATGCAAATTCAGTGCAACTTATTAGCTTTGCATTAGCGATTAAATTACTTTTATTTTTGGTGGTACTTAAAAACGACATGATTGCTGATTGGCAGTCACAATTACCGAATGACGCACCTAATGCATTTTTAGTTAATATTACGGAGTCTGAATTACCCGTAATAACTGACTATTTAGCGCAAAAGAAAATTCAAGTATCAGAGTTTTACCCAACTATTCGCGGGCGTGTTAATGCGGTAAATGGTGAACTTGTAGCGCGTGAAGTATCGTTGCAAGATAATGAGAAAAAAGATGAAGAAGCGCGCTCTGGAATCGGGCGAGAGCTTAATTTAACTTGGTTAACACAATCACCAGCGCAAAATGAGATCATTGATGGCGAGTGGTTTTCTGAAAGTGCGACGGGTGAAGCGTCAATTGAAGAATCAATGCTGGCGCGTTTAGACGTAAAACTCGGTGATACATTAACGTTTTTAATTGGCGCACAATCGTTTGATGCAAAAATAACGAGTGTTCGTAAAGTAAATTGGGCCACCTTAAAGCCAAACTTTTTTATCATTTTGAGTCCGGATGTATTGGCAGATTTTCCTGCGACATATATTTCTTCAGTTCGTATAGAGACGGATCAAAAACGTGACTTTAGTGAATTGTTACGTACTTACCCAACGGTTAATGCTATTGATGTTGATAGTTTTGTTAAACAAATTCAATCGACTATTTCGCAAGTATCATTGGCAATTGGCTTTGTACTTGCCATTGTGGTGCTTTGTGGGGCGCTAGTTTTAATTTCGCAAGTGCAAGCAAGCTTAGGGGAGCGAATGCAAGAAATAGTGATTTTACGCACCCTAGGTGCAAAAGGCCGATTAATAAAAAATGCGACATTATACGAGTTTTTATTACTCGGCAGTGCGGCTGGCTTTGTTGCGGCTCTAGTGAGTGATGTCGCATTATTTATTGTGCAACGAGAAATGTTTGATTTAGCCGGTAAATTACACCCGCATATTTGGATCATTGGTCCTTTAGTAGGGGGCACATTTGTGGCTGTTTTAGGCTACTTTATGATTGCTCGAACAATGCGTAAAAATACCCAAGGTTTACTGCGCTCGCTCGGTTAATATTGCGACTCATTTTATAGTATTAACACAAAAACCCGCAATTGCGGGTTTTTGCATTGACAATGCACTGGTAATTTATACAGTGCTCTGGCATTATTACTTTATTAGTAAGTTATATTTATTGGGCAAGAGCTTGGCTATTATTTTAGGGATTGATCCAGGTTCGCGGTTGACGGGCTATGGGGTCATTGCTCATCAAGGTGCAAAATTTACCTATTTAGGCAGTGGATGTATAAAACTGGCGGATCACGAATTTCCTATTCGCTTAAAAATGATCTTTCAAGGTATTAGCCAATTAATAGCGCAATTTTCGCCAGAACAGTTTGCGATTGAAAAAGTATTTATGGCGCATAACCCTGATTCAGCACTTAAACTAGGACAGGCCCGAGGAGCTGCTATTGTCGGAGCTGCTGTGGCTGAATTACCCGTATTTGAATATTCAGCAAGGCAAATTAAACAAGCTGTTGTTGGCCATGGTGGTGCAGATAAATCACAAGTACAACAGATGGTAAAAAATATTTTAAAGCTGCCAGGTACGCCGCAAGCCGATGCAGCGGATGCACTGGCAATTGCTATTTGTCATGCACATTCTAATCAAAACTTAATAAAGCTAGCGGGCAGTGCCAGTAAAACCGTTAGAGGAAGGCTAAGGAAATAATAATGATAGGTCGATTAAACGGTATATTGGTAGAGAAGCAACCACCTGAGATCTTACTTGAAGTCTCTGGAGTAGGTTACGAGGTAAACATGCCAATGACGTGTTTTTATGATTTACCCAATATTGGTGAAACGGCAATTGTTTACACTCATTTTGTTGTGAGAGAAGATGCACAGCTATTATTTGGTTTTAATAACAAAACTGAACGCGCTTTATTTCGTGAATTACTTAAAGCAAATGGGGTTGGACCAAAATTAGGCTTAGCTATTTTATCAGGAATGTCGGCTAAGCAATTTGTAACCTGTGTGAACAATGAAGATGCAACTAGCTTAGTGAAATTACCGGGTGTTGGCAAAAAAACCGCAGAACGCCTTGTACTTGAAATGAAAGACCGCTTAAAAGATTGGGGTAATGACTTATTCACGCCATTTAGTGATAATGCAGTAATACAGCCCGCATCAGATGCTTTAATTGCGAATAATGCGGCTGATGATGCAATTTCTGCACTCGTTTCATTGGGCTATAAGTTGGCGCAAGCACAAAAAACGGTTAAAGCGATTAGCAAGCCAGATATGTCTACAGAGGTTCTGATCAAAGAGTCTCTTAAATCAATGTTGTGAGTAAACCATGATTGAAGCGGATCGCTTAATAGATGCCACCGAACAAAGTAATGAAGATGTTGTTGACCGTGCAATTAGACCAAAACTTTTAGCCGACTACACAGGTCAGCCACATGTTAAGCAGCAAATGGAAATTTTTATTGAAGCTGCACGAAGCCGAGGTGAAGCCCTTGATCATTTATTAATATTTGGCCCGCCGGGGTTAGGTAAAACAACATTAGCCAATATTGTTGCCAACGAGCTAGGTGTAAGTATTAAAACAACCTCAGGGCCTGTACTTGAAAAAGCTGGCGATTTAGCGGCATTGCTTACAAACCTTGAAGAGGGTGATGTTCTGTTTATTGATGAAATTCATCGCCTCAGTCCACAAGTTGAAGAGATCCTCTATCCAGCGATGGAAGATTACCAGTTAGATTTAATGATAGGTGAAGGCCCAGCTGCTCGCTCAATAAAGCTTGATTTACCTGCATTTACTTTGATAGGCGCTACAACTCGTGCGGGATCGTTAACATCACCGCTGAGAGATCGTTTTGGTATAGTACAGCGTTTAGAGTTTTATTCAGTGGCTGACTTGTCGACGATTGTGGGGCGCTCTGCGCATTATTTAAATTTAGAAATGTGCGATGATGGTGCAATCGAAATAGCTAAACGTTCACGGGGTACTCCGCGAATAGCTAATCGTCTGTTGCGACGAGTGCGTGATTACACGCAAGTTAAATCAGACGGTACAGTTAATGCCGAGGTTGCAGAGCTCGCGCTTAATATGATTGACGTAGATAAAAGCGGCTTCGATTATATGGATCGTAAATATTTACTCGCGATTATTGAGAAGTTTATGGGCGGGCCAGTTGGTCTGGATAATTTAGCCGCAGCCATTGGTGAAGAAAGAGAAACCATTGAAGATGTAATAGAGCCTTACTTAATTCAACAAGGTTTTATACAACGAACCCCAAGAGGGCGCATTGTGTCAGATAATGCATATCACCATTTTGGCTTACAGCCTAAAAAAGAGTAATATTGGTCAACTTTTGTATCTTTAGCATGCTTGAAGATACACCATATTCCTACCCGTAATCCCATCTTACATAAAGTAATAAATACTGTGCTCTGATTTGAAGCAGGCATAGTATTTGTTTAATTCCTAATAATAAGTTCACTTACAGTTAAGTTTGCCAGCTATATTGTATACCCTCTGAGAATTGTGAATATTTGCTGTGGAATACTTTAATATCCATATAATTCAAACAAGTAATTATATTCAGTGCATTAAAATTTAGTTATTAGAATGATAATGATAAGGTATTAAGAGTGATTTTATTGCGGGCAAAAAAAAGCCCGCAAAAAATGCGGGCAAACAACAAGTTGAAGGAAGTAATCCAGGGAGTAGTTTAAATTCATCAAGTTTTATCAAAATGACTTTAAACTGAGCAACACGAAAAATCAGAATCATATTGCAAAGAACTGGGTGTAATGAAATATTCATTGCAGCGCTAGCTCGGTATGGGAGAATAATAGCGGCTTTATTATTTTTGTTCAAACTAGAAAAATTTAATTTTCAGATTAATAAAACTAATGATTGATTTTTGTTTTTGCATGAAAAGTGGTCGATACTAGTGTTGTTTATTTTTTAAGTGTATGAATTAAATGTTTTTTAATTTTAATTTGAATTAACTTTACATTAGTTTAACTATCCTGCTTCATGTTTTTAAATTGGTTTTGGGTGGTTATTCTTTTATAGTGAATAAAACGTGTGTTTTATGATGTTTTTTATAATAAATACGCAGCAATATATATCATTATGTACTTACTTTTAATTTAATAGAATATTTGATTCATTTGAGGTAAAAACAATCAGTTTGTCTTTTAACGTTTTTTGTTGCTAATTCACAGCAATAGCGTTGTCAGTACCGAATTGAATGGATACACTAGTTGCAACTTTTGGCCATGTTTTTGGTCATACACTGGCGTATAATAAAATGTTTATTTATACAAGAAACCTTAAGTAGGAGTTTAAAGTGGGATCAGGACTTAATTTTTTAGATTTAATTCTAGAAGCAAGTTTTCTTGTGCAATTGGTTATGTTGGCATTAGTGGCTATGTCAGTTATGTCGTGGGCTGTTATTTTCCAGCGCAAAAAAGCTATTTCAGATGCGCTATCAAATGCTAAGCGCTTTGAACAAAAATTTTGGTCAGGTATAGATTTAAGTAAGCTCTATAATGAAATCACATCACGCAGTGGTAACTCTACAGGCGTAGAGGCATTATTTATTGCTGGTTTTAAAGAGTTTGCACGCCATAAAAAAACCACATTCGAAAGTGCAAGCATTGTTATGGAAGGCACACATCGTTCTATGCGCGTTGCTTTATCACGAGAAATAGAAAAACTTGAATCAAGCTTATCATTTTTAGCAACTGTCGGTTCTATCAGCCCGTATATCGGCTTATTTGGAACTGTATGGGGAATAATGAATGCCTTTATTGCATTGGGTGAAGTTAAACAAGCTACGTTACAGATGGTTGCTCCTGGTATTGCAGAAGCATTAATTGCAACTGCTATGGGTTTATTTGCAGCAATCCCTGCCGTTATCGCTTATAACCGTTTTGCAAATAAAGTTGAAAAGCTTGAATCTAATTACATTAATTTTATGGAAGAGTTTGCGAATATTTTACACCGTCAAGCAGCTACACAAATAGAGGCAAAAGCGAATGTACCAACGTAAAAAGCGTCGTCCTGTTGCAGAGATAAACGTGGTCCCATACATTGATGTTATGTTAGTGTTGTTGATCATCTTTATGGCAACAGCACCTTTGATTACACACGGCGTTAAAGTTGATCTTCCTAAAATGGAAGAATCAGATTTAGTTGATACGAAAGATACGCCGCCAATCATTGCCTCGATAGATGCCCAAGGTAAATATTACGTGAGTATTGGCACTGATCCTGAAGAGCCGATGGAGGCACTTGATGTGGCTGCGGTCATCAAATTACAGCTGATGAAAAATCCTGACACGCCAGTGATGATTAAAGGATCAGGCAAAGTGTCATATCAAGAAGTGTTACTATTAATGGATTTTTTAAAGAACGCAGGCGTTCCATCGGTTGGTTTAATGACAGAATCATTTGAAGGGACTAAAGGCTAATATGGGTGCTTCAGTAATTAAATCAGTATTATTGCACTTTGCAATAATAGGCGTACTCATAGGCACTGCAAACTTTCATGCGCCAAGTCCCAAAGTAATGGAAGTAACGTTAAACACGTCTATGCCAGAAGCCGAAAACGCTGTTGCAGCTGTGACGGTTGATCAAAAAATGGTTGAACAAAAAATTGCTGAACTAAGGCGTAAAGAAGAGCAGCAAAAGCGAGCCGAAGATAAACGTATCCAAGATCTTGAGCGCAGAGCAACCGATGCACGCAAGCAACGTGAATCTGAAGATCGTCGTATAAAAAAATTAGAGCAAGAGCGAAGAGCAAAAGAGAAAGAAACGGCACAGGCGCAAGCTCAAGCAAAAAAAGCGCGTGAGATAGAGCAAAAAGAACGTGCTAAAGCGCAGCAGGCTGAAAAGCAAAAAGAAGCATCGGAATTAGCTGCACAAGCGGCGGCTGAAAAACGTAAAGCTGAAGAAGATGCATTAAAGAAAGCTGAAGACGATCGTAAACGTGAAGAGTTAGCAGCTAAAAAACGTGCTGAAGCTGCCGAAGAGGCCCGCCAAAAAGCGTTACAAGAGCAAATGTTGCAAGAGCAGCTGGCAACAGAACAAGCTGCTCGTAATAAAGTACGTCAACAGCAGGTTGGCACCGAAGTTGATAAGTTTAAAGCGTTAATAATGGCACGTATCCAGCAAAATTTATTAATTGATGAAAAAATGAAAAACCAGCAATGCCGTGTGAATATTCGTTTAGGTTTTAATGGTCTTGTGACTCAAGTCCGCTCTTTAGGCGGGGATAAACTGGTTTGCGAAGCTGCTCTTAGAGCTATTCGTATGGCAGACACGCTTCCTGTATCTAAAGATAAAGATGTTTTTGAGCAATTAAAAAATATTAACTTAACAATTAAGCCACAATTTTAAAGGAATGGTATGTTCACTAAGTTCAAAGCAGTTTGTTTAATTTTAGTTCTGGGCTTTACGAGTGTTGCAAATGGGGCACTTGAAATAGTCATTACAGAAGGAATCGATGGCGCTCGTCCAATTGCTATTGTGCCGTTTAAGTATCAAGGTGTTGGTCCAATCCCACAAAAACTCAGCGAAGTGATTGCCGCAGATTTAATGCGCAGTGGTAAGTTTAAACCGATTAGTACAGAAAATATGCCGCAGTTTCCGAGTAAAGAATCTGATATTGATTACAGTGCGTGGGTTAATAAAGGTGTTGAAGCAGTACTCGTTGGTGAAGTTGCACAACAAACTGATGGTCGTTATTTAGTGAGTTACGAGTTAGTTGATGTGATCCGTGGTCAGATTACTGGCGGTGAAACGCAAATGATGAGTAATGGTAAATTGATTAAAAATCAAGATCATGTTCAAGAAGCGCGCGAAAGTATAATTACTGAAACTGGGTTTAGACGTTACGCTCATCGTATTAGTGATGTTGTTTATGAGAAACTAACGGGCGAACGTGGCGCTTTTTTAACAAAAATAGCGTATGTAATTGTTCGTGATGAAGATCCGAAACCTTATCAGTTAGTAGTGGCTGATTATGATGGTTTTAATGAACAAGTATTATTGCGTTCTAAAGAACCATTAATGTCACCAGCGTGGTCACCAGATGGAACAAAGCTTGCCTATGTAACGTTTGAAAACCGCCAAAGCCAAATATATATGCAAGATTTATACACGGGAAAACGTGAGTTAATTACTAGCCATAAAGGGATTAATGGTGCACCGCAGTTTTCACCTGATGGGAAAAAATTACTTTTAGTACTGTCTAAAGATCGTAACGGTGCAACTGAAGTCTATATGCTGGATTTTGCAACAGGCAAAGAAACACGCCTTACTCGTCATCGCAGTATAGATACTGAACCATCGTGGCATCCTAACGGCCAAGATATTGTGTTTACCTCGGAAAGGGGTGGTAATGCTCAGATTTATAAGTTAAATTTACAAACAGGTAGGTCACAACGAATGACCTTCGATGGTGATATGAACCTAGCGGGCTCAATCACCCCAGATGGCAAAGAATTAGTAATGGTGAACCGTACTAATGGGCAATACCATCTAGCTAAAAAAGAGCTGGCTACTGGCGCGTTTCAAGTTTTAACGCGAACACGCCTTGATGAATCACCGAGCATCGCACCAAATGGCTCTATGATCATCTACAGCACGCTGCATAATAATAAGCAGGTACTTGCGCTCGTATCAATGGACGGTCGCTTTAAAGCACGTTTACCTGTGCTAAACGGACAAGTAAAGGCACCCGCGTGGTCGCCTTATTTACAGTAATATTTGCTGGTTTACTCAAAATAGGAATCTACTCAATGCAACTTAATAAAATACTCAAAGGCCTGCTTATTGCTGTGCCAGTCATGACGCTAGCAGCTTGTAGCTCATCTTCAGATATCGATGAAGGTGCAGCAAATCAATCAAATCAAGCGACAGTTGAACAAAATAACAATACTGATACTGTAGAAGTGGCAACACTGACTCCTGAGCAACAAGCGCAAGAGCAACTTCGTGAGAAATACGAAGCACTTCGTCAAGAGCAAGTAATTTACTTTGATTTTGATAAAGCGACGATTGAAGGTCAATACGGCGAGCTATTACGTGCCCATGCTGAGTTTTTAGTAAAAAATCCATCAGTTAAAGTATTAATTGAAGGTCATGCTGATGAACGTGGCACGCCAGAGTACAATATTGCACTAGGTGAAAACCGTGGACAAGCCGTAGAAAAGTACTTACAAAGCTTAGGTGTTTCAGCTAGCCAAATGTCAGTAGTGAGCTATGGTGAAGAAAAACCAATGGTTAAATCACGCACTGAATCAGCTTTCGCTAAAAACCGCCGTGCGGTACTAGTTTACTAAGATTAGAGACATTATGAAGCCGAAAATTATTTTGGCAGCCATGATCTTGAGCGGGAGCACCCAGTTATGGGCTGCTCCCGCTCCTGTTTCAGAAGCTGCAAGTTCACAATCGAGTATAGAAAAACGCCTTGCTGCACTAGAGAACATGATGCAGTCACGAAACTTGCTACAAGTTGAGTTACAGCAACAGCTCAATGTACTTCAAGATGAAGTAAGTCAAGTACGTGGGATAACTGAAGAGCAAAGTTATAAACTTGAAAAAGTATTGCAGCGCCAGCGTGAGCTTTATCAAGAAATAGAGAACCGAGTTAGTCAGGCATACGCACAGCCTAACCAAAGCACTGCTGAAACTTATACCGAACAGGTGCCATCGCAAGCCATTAGCGCAGATTTGTCTGAGAATGAAGCGTATGAGCGTGCAGTGGCGTTAATAATGAAGGATAAGCGTTATGATCAAGCGATCCCTGAGTTTCAAACTTTTTTAAGTACTTACCCAAGTTCAGTCTATGCGTCGAATGCACATTACTGGTTAGGGCAATTACTGACGATAAAAAATGATCCTGTTAAAGCGTCTGAACATTTTAAAGTGGTCGTGAATGAATTTCCAAACTCAAATAAGCGCCCAGATGCAATGTTAAAACTGGGTACTTTGTTAAAAGAGCAAGGATTAGCTGAACAAGCGTTAAAAACCTTTAACGATTTAATCAATCAGTACCCCAGTACAACTGCTGCAAAATTAGCCACTGAACGGCTTGCAAAAATGTAGAATCGCTATGATTAGACTGCTTTTTGTCATAAGCGGTCTAAAATTGGACAGCTAGGCATTAAAACTTAAAAAAAGAGACAATTTCGGTTGCACTCATTTTTTAAATAAGTATTATAAGCGCCCGCAGCAAACGAATGGTTCAACCACTCAAGTTGCGGCAAAAAGAGCGGGTCATTAGCTCAGTTGGTAGAGCAGTTGACTTTTAATCAATTGGTCGATGGTTCAAATCCATCATGACCCACCATTCATTTATTATTAATTGAATGGTCTTTTATCGGCGGATTTACGTATTGATGTTTGGTTGTATTAAGTTGCAACAATAGAGCGGGTCATTAGCTCAGTTGGTAGAGCAGTTGACTTTTAATCAATTGGTCGATGGTTCAAATCCATCATGACCCACCATCTTTTATTCATTATGAATAACAGCATGGCTCATCGGCGGATTTAC
>NZ_JABEPJ010000020.1:0-75027 GCF_013002825.1 Pseudoalteromonas sp. NEC-BIFX-2020_002 | reverse complement strand
TGAAACGAAACAGCGCCGATGATAGTGTAGCATTTGTTATGTGAAAGTAGGTCATCGCCAGGCTCCAAATAAAGAAAGCCCGACTCACTGAGTCGGGCTTTTTTACGTCTGCAGGAAAGTGAAAAAGTGAGCAAGGTGCAAGGTGGTCAATGTCGCTCAGGCGTTCATCTGAAAGCAACACACCCTCATATATCGGTTGTCGCGATAAATCACGACCTACTGTTTTGCAATCAGCGTGCGGGTATTTTATTGTAGGTCAGGCTTTAGCCTGAAGGCATATACAGTATTCCCCAGAGCCCCATATACTCTCTTCTCAATATATTATTATTGAGAATCAGTGGTTTACGGTGTATTCGGAATGAGTTTAAATAAGAATAATACCAATCTACTTAGAAACGGGGGCTATTTAATTTCAAGAAAATTTTTCAAGAAAATTGCGCTATAACGAGGCAAAAGTTTTTAACGACGTTATAGCGTGATTTAATTCGTTAAATTGTTCAAATATTTATTCAGATTAGTATAGCGATAGCTCATAACTTTACTTTGCTTATGAACTACTTTACTAACGCTATATAGCTCACTAGTTTAATGCAATAGGTTTAGTATCGCTTTAGGTAATAATACCAATCGACTTAAATATTTAACCACTCTAGCGGGCTAAATAAAGCGCTAACTGTGTTATAAATTTTTCATGTAGAACAACTGCATGTCAAAATTTATGCCTTGTTATCACTGTATTTGCCTGTCGCTATAAGTGGTCAGTAACTTAACACGATTGGTATAATAACAAAAAGCTTGTTAAAAATATGAGCCCCTAGAATAAACCATAGCCTTCTGTTTCTTCAGCATGCTGCTGGGCTAAGTGAGCGGGGCGATATATAGCACTAGGATCTATGAGTACGCTGTGCTTACCTTCAAGCTTTATCAAGCCGCACATCATACTTTTAGTCTGAGGGTCTATATCAAAACCAATATCGGTAAGCTTATCAAGAGGTTTAATGTTCTCTTTTTGATAACTGATATTATCTTCAACTTTATCGACTAAAAGGCCTATATGAGGGGTTCGGCCATCTTTAGTGGTGAAAATAATGATAGGTTTATAGTCCAAAATTATTTGCTCTTTAGCGGATTCAAATAATCGAATTAGCTGCATAAAGCTATTGCTTCGCTCGTGGCTTAGTTCCTGTAAAGCCTGTTTAATCGCTCCTTGTTTAACTAATTGAATAATCATATTTGAGCGTTCATAAAGCCGCTCATAAGGAGTTTTAAAGCGCTCAATAATAGCTTGAAGATCTTCATTCTCGGTTTTAAAGTTGCTGTACCATTTAGTGAAGTTTGATTGTTGGATATCATCACTTTGATTAAATATTTGGTTTTGATTTATACTGTTTTCCAGTGCATTAAACCATTGATATTGCTTTTCTTCCCATTCGTTAAATAAGTTACTTAGTAGTTGATTACTTACTTGGGTAGATTGTTTATTGAGAATGAGCCCTAGATCAAAGATTGGAGTAGGCGTTTCCATATAATCTTTAACGCCAATGAAGCTTTTATTATCGTTTGGTAATGAGGTTAAATTATCTTCAAAGCGCTCTGTTAAAAGTATATCGAGAATCTTTAATGAAATAGTTTTCTGACCTACTCTAAAATTAATTAAATCCATACGTTCCTCACGTCCCAAATTAGTAATTTAAGGATAGAACATAATTTAGAAAAGACAGTGATTTCGCTGATTTTTTAGAAAACAGAACGATAGATTATACGTTTATTCTGGTCTGTTTTATTTACGAACAATGAGTTTATCTTTTTATCCTCACGGAATACTCTATTTAATTGTAGAATCAAACAGCGGCGCTGTAGTGGTAATGAACAGCGCTTTACAGCAGAACTAAACACCATTGCATTAAGATAGCCTTCAAAATGAAGCCGATTAGGCTCATCAATTTTTGCTAGGAGCATGTCTTTAATAAATTCACGGCACCAGTATGCATCACACTCTTTTGGATTAGGGACAACCTCAGTAACCATAAGTTTACTCGGCTGTTTAATGCGATCAAATAAGTCCTGACTTGATACAAAGGATACGCTTGTATAGTCAGGTGAAAAATTGAGTTGATAAGCTTTATTTATAAATTCAGCTAATGGTTTGTATGTACCGACAAGTGCAATGGCTGTTACATTACTGGATTTTAATTGTTTAAGTGCGCTATCTATATCATTGCTATTACGTCGGTAACGAGCAACTTGAATTGGTTTAAGGTTATAAGAAGCAAGCGATTTAATTAGGGCACTTTCGACAACATGGCCAAATTCATCGGCTTGAATTAAAAAACCAATTTTAGAGTGCTTCAACTCTTCTACGAGGTATTTAATTTGCTCTCGAACTTCATCATAGTAACTAGCACGGATGTTAAATACATTTATCGTTGGTTGGTGGTGTAAAAAATCAGCACCGCTATAGGGCATTAAATAAGGGGTTTTTACCCGTTCAAGAATAGGAGTAATTGCATGGCTTGTAGGAGTTCCCATTGCACCAAACAGAGCATCGACTTTATCTTGGTAAATAAAGTGACGAGTATTGCTGACCGCCCTTTTTGGTTCATAGCCATCATCAGCCACGAGTAGCTCTACTCGAGCTCCATTTATACCGCCATTGTTATTTATTTTATTAAAATAAGCATTACTACCTTGGTAAAGTTGCTCGCCAATTTGTTTAGCTGGGCCACTCAATGCTGTAGACATGCCTAATTTTATAACCTGCTTTTCCTCGGCATAGATAAAATTACTCATGAAAAGAAAAAGGAGTAAAAGAGTACTAAGGTAACTTTTTAAGTAAATATTGCTCATACCAGTTATTAACAGCCTGCTTAAATAGTTTATCGAGTGATTTTTTACCACTGATCTGGAAAACTATTTGTACTTTTTTTGGTGACCAGTTTTGTAATATTAGCCTAATAATAAGGTATTTGGTATTTTCATCACAATTGAAAAAACTGTTTGGTGTACGCCAGAGTGCGCGCCATAGTAAAGGCTTTATAGAAAATAGCTGATAATCTGTTGCTAATAAGGCTGTAAGACGTTGATCTAACTTGTTATCAACACTTTCCTGTGCACAGCCGTTTAGTATTTGTTCGACTAATTGCTGATCCAATTGACTGAAATGATCAAGGAGCTGTAATGCAAAGTCTGATTGAAAATGAGCTGCAAGATCATTAATTAATAGATCATCGTCAGTTAGGGGCTTAACCATTAGAGCCGCATGTTCAGCAGTGGCTTTATCTTGTGCGAAGCCTAGTTTAAGTAAGTCAAATCCAGCATTTTGCCAAAACTTGAGTAGTGTTGCATTAGCACCAAAACTTGCCCCAAACCAATGGCAAGTTGAGGCTAGTTGCTGTTCACAATGGCTAATAAGTTGCGAGCCAATACCTTTGCTATGTTCTGATGGTGCAACGGCAATACGAACAACACGAGCAGATAACTTTGTAAGTACGTCAGCATCAATACTTAGCTGGGCTAATGTTTGCGCCATTAAATGCCCTTGTGGACGACGCTTACCACTGACTATTTGTGCGCTTATATCAACGGGTAAACCACCTTCAATCGCAATTAAACATACGGCAATAATGCAATTTTGTTGCTGACACACAAATATACGCTGTCTAGTTGCATCGAGTAAATGGCGTAAGTCATTCACGCTGGTTTGGTAATGTGCTAATGCCAACAGTCCTATCACTTGGCGTAGTAAAACCTCATTTTTGGCAAGGTTCTGAGCATTTAATTCAGAAAAGTGAAGGGGGTTAGTATTCAGAACAATACTTTGATGATCCGCATCAAGTGCTAACAAATTACAAATATGCTGCTCGAGGGGATCATTCGCTGCAAAGCGGATTGGCTGTTCTAAAGTAACACTGCGCATATTTTTATAATGATGCTCCAAATAGTGTTTGAACTTTAATGTATACCCGCGACCGTTTCCTTCATAACCTATTATTGTGCTGGCAAATACAATACGAGGATAATGTGCGAGCATTTTAATTAGTAGTGGTACTGGGATCGCAGCGGCTTCATCAACCAGCAACACATCACATTCTGGTAGCTCATTAAGTAACTGATCGGGTGCAACATAATGTAGGTTGGCGAGTTGTTTATTTTGTGCTTGATAGGTGAGCTCTCGCTCTATTGCAAAGTGTTTAAAGCAGCTGTGCAAGGCATTAAATTGTTGTGAGCAAATGAGTATTTTTTTGCCTATTAATTTTGCGGCTGCAAGGCCCAAAGAGGCGGATTTTCCACGGCCGCGATCTGCACTGATTAATAATGGTCTATTGGCCCTTCCTGTCGCTGTTTTAACTATTTGATCGATACAATATTGTTGTTCAGTTAAGTCTATTTTACCAGCTAGCTGACTCGTGTTAGGTGATTGCTGCCAGCCTGTCTGTTGGCTCAAATGCAGTAATAGATCGTTACAGAGTAAACGTGCGAAGCGTTGGTTAAAATAACTGTATTGTTGCTGCGTTTCAAATGATTGAAACGCAGTAAGTGCAGGGTCGCACCAATGGTGTAACTCATTAAGCTCAGGTAACAGTAGAATAAACAACCCGCCAGTCTGGACAGTGCCACTGAGGGCTGCAAACTTATCAGGTACTAACCCACTAAACCCATCATAAATAACATGTTGAAATTCTTGGCCGAGAATCTGGTGAGTATGTTCGGGCCAAACACTGTTTGTGAGATCAGGACTGTTTGATAATACTTTTACATGCGGGTTGTTAAGTTGGTTGAGTAATTCATTAGCTTGCTGATAACACCAATTTTGTTCGCCAGTAATTAAGAGCAACTGCCTATGCTTAGCATAGGCAAGTTGCGTTAGAGTATTTTGTAGTAGCGAGTTAAATAGCTTGTAGTCGTGCATAAACAGTTACTAACCACTTACTACCAAAATCATCAAAATTCACTTGTACGCGAGATTGTGCACCACTACCTTCATAGTTAATAACTGTTCCCATACCAAACTTTGCATGTAATACATGTTGGCCTAAGTTAAAACCACTTTCTTCAAATGTGGCATGACTTACTGATGAGCTAAAACGTCCTGATGCAGGTGGGCGTGATACTTGTGTTTTAATGCGAATTTCTTCAATGCAATCCTCAGGCATTTCGCGTAAAAAACGTGACGGGCTGTGATATTTTTCTTGCCCGTAAAGGCGGCGAGTCTCGGCGTGACTGATATACAGTTTTTCCATCGCACGAGTCATGCCTACATAACAAAGGCGACGTTCTTCTTCTAAGCGACCTGACTCCTCATTACTTTGTTGTGAAGGGAACATACCTTCTTCAACACCCACCATAAATACCAGTGGAAACTCTAGACCTTTCGCTGAGTGTAAGGTCATCATTTGCACCGCATCTTCGTGCTCTTGTGCTTGACCATCGCCAGACTCGAGTGAGGTGTGCGCTAAAAAACCTTGTAAAGGAGAGCTATACTCTTCATCTTCTGGCAGCTCATATTGGCCACAGGCACTGATCAGCTCCTCTAAATTTTCTACACGAGCGCGGCCTTTTTCACCTTTTTCAGCCTGATACATCGCCATCAAACCTGATGTTTGAATCGCGTATTTGGCTTGCTCTTCTAACGTGAGATCGCTAATTTTATCTTCAATATGCTCTACTAGTTCAACAAACTTAGTAACAACGGTTGCTGCGCGGCCTGATAAATGTTGTTGCTCAACAATCGCTTTAGCGGCGTACCACAATGGTAATGATTCGCTACGGGCACAGTCGCGTATATGGCTCAGGGTTTTATCACCTATACCACGGGCTGGGGTGTTAATTACTCGCTCAAAAGCGGCATCGTCTTGGCGATTACCTACTAAGCGTAAATATGCGAGTGCATCTTTAATTTCTTGACGTTCAAAGAAGCGCATACCGCCATAAATGCGGTATTTTAAACCTTCTTGGAGCATAGCTTCTTCGAGAACGCGTGATTGTGCATTACTACGGTACAAAATAGCGGCATCTTGCAGGGCGTTCCCCGCGTTCAACCAGCTGCGTAATTTACTACTAACAAAGCGTGCTTCATCTAATTCGTTAAAGGCAGCATAAACTGAGATTGGCTCACCATCATTACCATCAGTCCAGAGGCTTTTTCCCATACGATCTGAGTTATTTTGAATGAGTGCATTAGACGCTTTTAGAATGGTAGCAGTAGAACGATAATTTTGTTCTAGGCGAATAGTTTCGGCCTTAAAGTCGGTTAAAAAACGTTTAATGTTTTCAATTTTAGCACCACGCCAGCCGTAAATACTTTGGTCATCATCGCCAACAATCATAATACTATTAGTGTCGCCTGCCAGCAATTTAAGCCATGCATATTGAATAGTATTAGTATCTTGAAACTCGTCAACTAACATGTGGGCAAAGCGTTGCTGGTAATGACGAAGCAAGGTGGGGTTATTTTTTATAACTTCAAAACTGCGTAGTAAAATTTCTGCAAAATCGACTAAACCGGCACGGTCACATGCTTCCTGATAAGCGGTATACACTTTTAACATCATTTGTTCGTTGATGTCATAAGCTTGAATATCTTTAGGGCGCAGGCCTTCGTCTTTTTTGGCACTGATATACCAACCAAACTGTTTAGCAGGCCATTTTTTATCATCAATATTCATGGCTTTTAATAAGCGCTTGATCATGCGCAGCTGGTCGTCAGAGTCTAAAATCTGAAATGCCTCTGGCAAATTAGCTTCGCGATGATGGGCGCGTAAAATACGGTGTGATAGGCCATGGAAAGTACCAATCCACATTCCACCAACAGGAGCTTGAAGGGCTTCTTCAACGCGAGAGCGCATTTCTTTAGCTGCTTTATTAGTAAAGGTTACCGCAAAAATACTGTAAGCCGAAGCTTGCTCAACTTGCATTAACCACGCGATTCGATGAACCAGTACTCGAGTTTTACCAGAGCCAGCACCAGCGAGCACCAACATATTTTGTAGTGGAGCAGCTACGGCATCCCGTTGTTTGTCATTTAAGCCATCGAGTAATTCTGAAACGTCCATCATCACGCCTTTTCAATCAATATTGAAGGCAGTATAACAGGTGTTTTTGTTAGGCTAAATAAAATACTGTTTTTATAAACAGTTAATTTAAAAAATGTTCTTTATTCTATTTAGTGAGTTTTTTAGCTAAGCTATCATGCGCATGATAATGTTGCCGTAGTAAATTTGACTTATATTTAGTGAAAATAACGATTTTGGTAAAAAGAAATGATGCTATGTTATTTTAAGTTTTTGATTTTAATCGGTTTTAATAATTGGCATGATGTGTGTAAGTATCTAATAAGAAATTAAATTAATAATTGAGGTTAACATGGCAGATCAAGGTTCTGGCGGTAATGTAATTGCGGCAATTTGTAATATCTTTTTTCCAGGTTTAGGGCAGTTGGTGCAAGGACGTATTTTGTCGGCTATCTTTTTTGCACTAGCCATTATTATAAGTTATGCGCTTGTTTATGTATTAATCGGTTTTGTACTAGTACCTATTATTTACTTATGGTCGATAATTGATGCCGCTCGCTATAGATCATGACGTTAGAAGTTAATAATAGCGCCCTTTGGCGCTATTATTGTTTTTGGTGTTGTGCTTTTACAATTTGGGTATAATTGCATAATTATAGGTTCATAAGTGATATATATGGAATATCAATTTATACGCGATCCAATCAGTGGCCTGCGCATTAAAATTAGCAGCGAACATGCAGTAATAGGCCGTTGGCTTAACGAAGAAATTGGTAAAGAAAAAATAGCCATGGTACAAGCATTAATAGCATCAGTTGCAAGTAGCTTTGAGCCATTGACTTTAAAAGGGCAAGAAATTGATTTGCTCTTAAATAAAGACGAAGCTATTTTTGAAGCGCACGCATTACACCAAGATTCTGAAGATTTAATCGCATATCAAGACGATGAGCTAATGCTTGAAGAAAATGGTTTAAGCAGTGGTTGTGGGTTTGAAGACTTTATTGATTTGATTAATTCATGGCAAGAATTTACTACAGGAAGGTAAGCAGAGCATAGGCTCTGCTATTTGGCTATATTACTGCTCAGACACTGATTTAACAGCAGCAAGTAATAAATTTTCGGTCAGACGTACTTTATAGTTAGGGTTAGCGTATTGAAAATGCACGAGCCCTTTTTTATCTACCACAAATACCGCAGGCACAGGCAGTGCAACTTTAGCTTTACCATCAAGGGACACAAAATTCACCCCTAGTTTATTACGGTAAATAGTCGCTGTTTTATCATCTAAATAAAATGCAAGGCCAAGCGCTTGGCTTAAGGTAAGGCTATCGTCAGAAAGTAACTGATAATTAGGGGAGTCAATTTTACTCTCAGCGAGCTTTTCAGGACTGTCTGGTGAGATTGCAATAATTTGTGCACCTAATTCAGCTAGTTCAGCTTCTATTTTTTGTATACTCGCAAGTTGCTTTGAGCAATACGGGCACCAGCCACCTCGATACACTATTAACACCGTTGTTTTTTCTGCAAAACGCTTAGTAAGATCAACATTGTGACCATCTTTATTCTTTAATGTTGTTGCAGGTATAGTCAGTCCAGGCATCAGTGGGCTGACTTTTTCAGCTGCTGAGGCAATATTCGTTGCGGTTGCAGCTGATACCGATGCTGTTATAAGCATAGAGCAAGCAAATAAAATAGGTTTTAGCATGTAATTCCCTTGGTAATTTTTGAAACGTGCGGCTTAGATGACAGACTAGCAAGATAAACAATTTCATCAAACTTAATTTATCTGTATTATTAGCAGTAATTAAATAGAGTAACTGGGATCGAAATGTCTGCCAATTTAAGTAAACTAGTAGTGATGCTAGAAATGCAAAATGCCATGAATACTAAAGTACATGACCAATGGTTTAGCCAAGGGTTTGAGTGGAATCGTGCTATTTGGGTTGAATGCGCTGAAATGCTTGATCATTACGGTTGGAAATGGTGGAAAAAGCAAACTCCAGATACCGAACAAGTTATTTTAGAGCTTGTTGATATTTTTCATTTTGGTTTATCGCTACGCATTGATGGTAAAACTAGTTACTTAGATTTAGCTAAGCAACTTGAACAACAGTTAAGTGCACCGCAGCAAGCTGATGACTTCAAACAAACATTAGAAATTCTAGCGGCGTCAGCTGTTGCAGATAAAACCTTTAACGCTGCTGCATTCGCAGGTTGCATGGTGCAAATAGGTATGGATATTGATGATTTATACCGTGGTTATGTAGGTAAAAATACGCTTAACTTTTTCCGTCAAGATCATGGTTACAAAGACGGTAGCTATATTAAAGAATGGCATGGACAAGAAGATAACGAGCATTTAGTTGAAGTAGTTAAAAGCCTTGATACTGAACATGCTGATTTTGCAAAGCTTGTATACCAAGGCTTAGAGGCGCGTTACCCTAAGAGTTAAGGGTGGACGTGGCTAAAATCAGTAATATTTAAATAGTCACTAATTTCATTGTGTGGTTGCTTGCTATCAGGGTTTGCAACCGCCAATAAATGACCAATACCAAACTCTTTCGCGGCTTTTAACACACTTAAACTGTCGTCAATAAATAGCGTTCGTTGTTTATCAAACCCTAAATCTGCATGTACTTGTTGCCACAAACTTTGATGCTCCTTACTTACACCGTATTGATGAGTAGACACCACACCATCCAAATAATTATCAATGGCTGTTTTTTCGAACTTTAAAATAACACTTTCAGGGTGCGCGTTGGTCAATAAAATAAGCTCTTTACCAGCTTGGCGCAGTGCAGTTAAAAAAGCAGGCACATCTTCACGTACTTTAATAAGGTGCTGTGTTTGGCGTTTAAGCTCCATAATTGGCAGATTAAGCTGCTGCTCCCAGTAATCTAAACAGTACCATTGAATTTGCCCATGAACTGCTTGATAACGTTTTGCAATATCAGCTTTTGCTTCATCCAAACCAATATTGCGCACAATAGCATGCTGCTCAGGAATAACGTTTAGCCAAAAGTGATTATCGAAATGTAAATCAAGGAGTGTGCCATCCATATCGAGTAATACAGTATCGATTTTTGACCAATTTAGCATAGGAATTTCCACTTATAGGGTTTATGATTAAACTAACTGCCATGATAGCAAATTAATGCCGATGACACAGAAAAAGCACCCAACACCACCTGAAATTCTCAGTGACGAAGTCGTCGCTAAAAGCCGTTTATTTACGGTTGAATCCTTAGAATTAAAATTTTCAAATGGCGAGCAGCGCCAATATGAGCGGATCCGTGGCGGTGGCCGGGGGGCGGTAATGATAGTGCCACTAAATATAGACAATGAACTGCTGCTAGTTCGTGAGTACTGTGCTGGCACCAATGATTATCAACTAGGCTTTCCCAAAGGGTTAATCGACCCCGGTGAAACACCAGAGCAAGCAGCAAACCGAGAACTTAAAGAAGAGGTTGGTTTTGGTGCTGAGCAACTCCAACCATTAAAAGTAGTATCAATGGCACCGAGCTACTTTAATGCGACAATGCATATTTTATTTGCTCAGCAGCTTTATCCGCAAACACTTATAGGTGATGAACCAGAACCATTAGTGGTTGTTAAGTGGCCATTAACCGATTGGCAGTCATTATTACAACAATCAGACTTCACAGAAGCACGAAGCGTTGCAGCTTTGCTATTATTAACTAAGCATTTAGAATCTGGAGCTGCCAATGAATAAATTACTAGAGCCTTGCATTGAACTTGCACAAAGTGCAGGGGCAGCCATTATGGCTATTTATAAACATGGTGATATCGGTCAACAAGAAAAGTCGGATCATACCCCTGTTACTAAGGCGGACTTAGCTGCAAATGATGTACTTGTCGCCGGCTTAAAAGCACTCGCACCCGATATCCCTATTATGTCTGAAGAAACGCCCATTCCTGCACTTGCGGATAGGCAAGATTGGCAACGTTATTGGTTGCTGGATCCTATGGATGGTACAGGGGAGTTTATTTTAGAAAGTGGTGACTTCGCTGTAAATATTGCCTTGATTGAAAATAATCGTCCGGTACTTGGTGTGATCTATTGGCCAGCAAAAGAAACCACTTATTTTGCTAGCTATCAAAATGGTGCATTTAAGCGTGTTGCCGGTATAGAGCAGCAGATCAATGTTGCTACCCCTGATAACCTAACTTTAGCCGTTAGCCGACGCCAAAAGATTGAAGCGGTGAGTCAATACTTAAATGCACAGTTTACAACCGTTGCAGTTGGCTCATGCTCTTTAAAGGCATGTATTGTTGCTGAAGGGAAAGCTGATTGCTTTTTACGTATAGGTCCAACGGGTGAGTGGGATACAGGCGCTTCACAAATTATTGTAGAAGAAGCGGGTGGTTGTATTACCGATGCCGAATTTAACCCGTTAACCTACAATCAGCGTGAAAGCACTGAAAATCCTGACTTCATTGTGATGGGGCACCCTGATTGGGAGTGGCAAAAAATGATTAATCCGCATCAAAGAGCACTTTAATTCGTATTTTGATTGCTTTTTGTTCGGTTGAACAGTTTTAAGTGGTTTAACTCTTGCATTATATTATGATTCCTATACTATAGCGCTCTCTTCGAAACAGGTTCGAAAACAATACGAAACTGTTGAAAAGAAATTACAGGCGCGGGATGGAGCAGTCTGGTAGCTCGTCGGGCTCATAACCCGAAGGTCGTCGGTTCAAATCCGGCTCCCGCAACCAAATTTTTATAAAAATTTGGTTACTGTAAACTCTTGGTTAGAGTGAAAATTAACTAGTCGATAGACTTTAAATACACAGGCGCGGGATGGAGCAGTCTGGTAGCTCGTCGGGCTCATAACCCGAAGGTCGTCGGTTCAAATCCGGCTCCCGCAACCAATTTTAAATTGGAAGCCAAGTTGTCATGTATAGCAACTTTAAATAACTCTACAATTTCAGGCGCGGGATGGAGCAGTCTGGTAGCTCGTCGGGCTCATAACCCGAAGGTCGTCGGTTCAAATCCGGCTCCCGCAACCACTGAAATAATAATTTCAATTAAATCGACACGCCTAAAGCGTGTTTTTTTATGCCTGAAATTTAGTAACACGCATAGACTGGGTTGCTCATAAACACTGGCTCCCGCAACCACTGAAATAAAAAATAGTAATATTAAACAGACGCGCCTAAGCGTGTTTTTTTATGTATGAAATTAAGTGAAATGCATAGATTGGGTTGCGTATAACCCGAAGGTCGTCGGTTCGCTTTTCATAAACTCAGGCTCCCGCAACCACTGAAATAAAAGTGAAAAGTAAGAATGAATCGACACTCTATATGAGTGTTTTTTATGTCTGAAATTTAGTGAAATGCTTATATCAATTTTATTAAAAACATGGTCATGCTAGCAAATTAAATTACTCACTAACTACGTTAAAAATTACTTATATAGAACAACTGCATATCATAATTTTTGCATTGTTATTGAGCCATTTTCTTGTCGCAATAATAGATCACTAATTTAATGCAATTGGTATATTAGGCTGTTATGAATCTTACTTCCAAAGATCTGGGTCGTCATTTGCGTTTAAATTACTATTGTTGAGGACTTGTGCGAATCGATTTGCAAAAATACCTAAATATCCCCATGCCGCAAAGAATATTGCAGTGACAAGAATAACCAAACCAATTATTTGCAGGCTGAAGTGAGTATAGTAACCAAGGGCAATAAATATCACGGCCAGCACAAACAGTGCAAGGCCGCGTAAAAAGCGTTTTAAGCTGAGCTTAGGCTCTGAGCCTAAGCGATATATCAGCGGCTTTAACATAGCTGAAGACTATTAATAGTAAGAATGTTCGCCAGCTTTGTGATCAGTTATATCAGCAACGCCAGTGATTTCGTCAAACTTAGCTATCATTTCTTTTTCGATACCTTCTTTTAACGTGACATCGATCATTGAGCAACCATTACAACCACCACCAAATTGTAAAACTGCAATACCTTCTGCCGTTACTTCAACAAGGCTTACTTGGCCACCGTGGTTTGCTAACTGAGGGTTAACCTCGGTTTCTAGCATGTGTTGGATGCGCTCATTAAGTCCTGCGTCATCACCAATTTTACGTGCTTTAGCATTTGGCGCTTTAAGGGTCAGCTGTGTGCCCATATTGTCGGTGACGAAATCGATTTCAGCTTCTTCTAAGAAAGGTGCGCTTTCAGCATCAACAACAGCATCAAAACCATTAAATGGTAGACGAATATCGCTTGCTTCTACAGCATCTTCAGGGCAATAAGAAACACCACATTCCGCTTGTGATGTACCAGGGTTAACAACAAACACACGGATGTTTGTTTTCTCAGCTTGGTCAGCTAATAATTTTGCAAAATGCGATTGTGCGGTTTCGGAAATAGAAATCATAAAACAACTATACTTGACTAAATTACTCGGATACTGGTTATCATACTCCGCTCATCGCGTTGTCGCCAGTGTTGAGCGTAAAAATTTGGCATCTATTTTAAGCAATGATAGCGTGCAAACATTGATCATTAAATGAGTGTTTTATATGCGTTTGATAATAACAATCTTTACACTATTACTAAGTTTTTCTTGTTTAGCCCAACCTCTTTCTTATTATTTTGAAGAAGACGTTAAATTTGACCCAATGATCCCCACTCCAGAGCAGGTTTTAGGCTATGAAGTAGGTCAGTGGCATGTACGTCATGATCAGTTAGTGCGCTATATGGAGGTGTTAGCACAAAAAAGTGATCGTATAAATTTTGAGGTAATAGGTCGGACTCACGAGCAGCGCCCATTAGTCATGCTAACGATTACCGCGGCTGATAAATTACCTAAAGTTGAACAAACCCGTCAGGCACATTTAGCACGTTTATCTGATAAAGAAAAAGCGAAAGCAGTGAATCAACCTGCCGTTGTTTGGATGGGTTATAGTGTGCATGGCAATGAATCTTCTGGCAGTAACTCAGCCTTATTAGTGGCGTATTATTTAGCTGCGGCGCAAGGAAAAGAGATTGATACGCTATTAAATAATACGGTCATTTTACTTGATCCTTCATTAAATCCAGATGGTTTAGCCCGTTTTGCTAATTGGGCGAATAGTAATCGCGGGATGAATTTGTCATCGGATCCACAAACCCGTGAACACGTTGAAAGCTGGCCAAGTAGCCGTACTAACCATTATTGGTTTGATTTAAATCGCGACTGGCTACTACTACAACACCCTGAATCGCGCGCGCGGATTGCTAAATTTCACCAGTGGAAGCCAAATATTCTGACAGACTTTCATGAGATGGGACCAAATAGCACATACTTTTTTCAACCTGGTATCCCTACTCGTAAACACCCAATAACACCAGATGAAAATGTTAGCTTAACGAAGGCAATTGCTAATTACCATGCAAAAACACTGGATGAGCATAACGCCTTGTATTTTACTGAAGAAAGCTTTGATGATTTTTATTATGGTAAAGGTTCAACATACCCTGATGTGAATGGTGGCGTGGGCATTTTATTTGAACAAGCGAGCTCACGAGGTCATTTACAAGACACGATAAATGGTCCGCTGAGCTTTGCTTTTACTATCAAAAATCAACTATTAACAAGTATGTCGACGTTTCAAGCGGCAATAGATAATCGCCAAGCGTTACTCGACTATCAAGCTAGTTTTTATAATCATGCTGTAGAACTTGCTAATGATGAAGATTACAAAGGTTATGTAGTGCAAGGCGGCGTTGATACTGCCCGTATTGAGCTATTCTTAGATTTATTAAAACAGCACAAAATTAGTGCTTATCCACTTAACAAAAGTGTGAAAGTAGGCGGTAAAAACTTTACAACACACAGTTATTTTGTGCCACTTGCACAACCTCAATTTCGTTTAGTGAAAGCTTTATTTAGCGAACAAAAAAGTTTTGTTGATAACACCTTTTATGATGTATCTGGCTGGACCTTGGCGCATGCCTTTAATTTAGAATTTGCAGCAGTAAAAAGTGGCTGGGGATTAGATGTGAGTAAAGCCGCGTGGCAACAGCCAGAGCAAGCACAGTTTGCAACGTTGGGTACGCATTATGCGTTTGGTTTTAAATGGGATAATTATTTAGCGCCTAAAATGCTTAATAAGTTATTGCAACAAGGTGTGCAGGTACGTGTGGCACTTAGCTCGTTATCAGCAAAGTCACTTACTCATACTGAAGAATTTGCGGCTGGAAGCATTATTATTCCTGCTGGTATTCAAACTAATCCGCAGTGGGTTACGCTCTTAAATAGTGCTCAGAATGAATTTGGCATAGCGATCACACCGATCACTTCAGGTCTAACAGCTAAAGGGGCTGATTTAGGCTCAAGAACACTTGCCGTAGTGAAAGCACCTAAGGTGCTGCTTGTTGGTGGTCAAGGGACTAGTCAATACGAGGTCGGTGAGGTGTGGTATTACTTAGACCGTTTTGTTGGCGTGGCACCTACGATAGTTGAAATGGAGCGCTTTGGTAATTTAGAGTTGAGTGATTACAGCCATATTGTATTGGCGCATGGTAATTATAATAAGCTGTCAGATGCTGATAAAGTAGCGATTAAAAGTTGGGTGCGTAAAGGTGGCGTTATTTGGGGGCACAAAGGTGGAGCAAAATTTTTAGTTGATCAACAGTTATTAAAAACCAGTTACTTATCACGCCAGGATGTCGCCAGTGCATTTAAAACAGATGGGCTAAATTATGGCGATAAAGATCACTTATCTGGACGCCAACGTATTGCTGGAGCGATCTTTAATACTAAAGTTGATTTAACTCACCCTCTTACCTTCTCATTGCAACGAGACACCTTGCCCGTATTTAAAAATAGTACTTGGTTGCTTGAAATGTCAGCAGCACCATTTGTTAATGTGCTGCAATATACTCAAAAGCCATTACTAGCTGGTTTTACGGATGATGTGAATGTTGAACAAGTTACTGGAGCAGCGGGTTTAGTTGCTCACTCATACGGGCGTGGTAATGTAATCGGCATGACTGACAACCCAGTATTTAGAGGTTACTGGTATGGCACAAGTCGGCTATTAAGTAATGCATTATTTTTCGGTCATACATTTCGAGCAAATGGGCAATAGTGTCAATTTGCACAAGAGTTAATGTTCTAGTGGCGTTAGGCAAGTAACAAATGTCCATACTTGTTTAGCGCCAGCGTGTTTAAGTGCCATGGTGGCAGCATTGAGTGTTGCCCCTGTGGTCATAACGTCATCAATAATAGCCACCGTTTTTCCTGTCATATCTGTATTACACACAAATGCATTATTTAAATTTTTTATACGTTTAGCTTTACTTAGCGAGGACTGCGCTTGTGTTTTTTTAGTGCGTTGTAAACTCTGAAAATCAACATTTTCGTTTATTAGGCATGGTAGCCAACATTGCGCTACTTGATTAAAACCACGTTGTAGAAAACGTTGAGGATGCAAAGGTAAAATAATAAATATATCAGGCCATGACTCGCTATTGAGTTTGTAAATTTCTAGTTGTTGCTTAATCACAAGTGATAGTGCTTTTTTATAATGGATCTGATTGCTAAATTTAAGCTGTGTGAGCCAATGATCGAAAGGTGCGCGATACCATGAACAGGCAAATAAGCGATCAAACTGGCAGTCAGGAAATAACTCGACTATATCTGGGCGATATAACAAGTTTGGATGGGCTGTAATATCGAGCAACGCTAGATCTGCTAAGCAATGTTCGCATAAGCAGTGTTTTGTTAAAATAACACTCTGACATTGCACACAAAACGAAGGAAAAAACCAGTCAGATAAATGTTGTATTCGTTGATTAAAACCACTCATTGCATTCAGTCCTTGAAGCGCTATTATGAGCACTAAGTTTGGATGAGGATTGATAAAAATGCAAAATGAGTTGGTGTTACTACATGGCTGGGGGATGAATCAAGGTGTATGGAAAATCATTTTTCCGGAACTGGAGTTCTTACATGCAGGCGTTGTGCGGTGTATGAATTTACCCGGCTATGGCGACAGTCAAGTGTGGCCAACACCGTATAACTTGCATGATGCGGCTAAGCAGTTAAGTGAACAATTACAACCTAACTCTATTTTAGTGGGCTGGTCATTAGGGGGGCTATTTGCATTATATATTGCCAAACATTGGCCTGAAAAAGTAGCTAAAGTGCTATTAGTAGCTTCAAGTCCATTCTTTGCAGAAACAGAGGGCTGGCCGGGTATTAAAGAAAATGTTTTAACGGCTTTTAAAGAGCAGCTAGTTACACATCGTGAAAAAACCATAGAGCGATTTTTAGCTATTCAAGCAATGGGAAGTACGAGTTCACGTGATGATATTAAACAGTTAAAAAAATTACTGAACGAATACCCTGCACCACAAGAATGTGCACTAAGCGCAGGGCTAGATATACTACAAAGTGATGATTTACGCGATATCTTTAGCAATTGCCCGGTGCCCATTAGAGGCGTTTTTGGGCGTTTAGATGCATTAGTACCGTACCGTGGCATAGCAAAAATGCAGGCACTGAATAGTGACTTTGAGTATGAAGTGATTGATAAAGCTTCCCACGCACCGTTTATTTCTCATAAAAAAGAGTTTTTATCTGCCGTCAAATCAATGCTTTGAAAAGTAATATCGACATAGCATTAAAAAGCCGATAGTAAAGCTTTATTTTGTGTATTTTATGAGCGATAATTAACCAATATATCATTGGTGGAGGTGTAGTATGCCAATCGGATCTGTATTTAATAGTGGTGTTGAAGGTTTTAACCGTGCCAGTCAAGGCATAGAAAAAGCCAGCGCAGAGATAAACCGCGCCAGCATTGAACAACAAGATGATGCGCAGTTAGCCCAGCAGCGTCAGTTGCAAGCTGCACGCCCAGAAGAAGCGATAACAGCGCCTGTATCGCAACCGCCAAAAATTGACGAAGCATTAGTAAACTTAAAAGTTGAAGAGTTTAATGTTAAGGCAAATACGCAATCGATACAGACAGCAGACGAAGTGCTTGGCACTTTGATTGACGTTAGAGTTTAATAGACTATGAATATTGTCACGCCATTTCCCAGTATTAATATAAACACTGCAAATGTGCATACGGAAACCGCTCGGCGTGACAATCAACTACGGGAAGTTATACCTGCCCCAGCGGCTGCAAAGCCTTCTAATACCGACAATAAAGCACTTGGCGATAACGAAAAAGCTAAGCAACCCGGCTCAACTGATGTTGGTACTTATGATGCTAAAGGTAAGCTTGCTGATGAAAAGGTAATTGAAGAGCGCCAGCAAAGCGATGGTGAGCAAAACCCTGAGCAAAACGAAGAGCAACAAGAAGCTAAAAAAGAACAGCAGAAGAAAGAGCAAGTAACCCAGCAAGAGCAGCAAGATGCAGCTCAAATTAAAGAACTTAAAGCACGAGATACCGAAGTACGTATTCATGAGCAAGCGCATGCGTCAGTTGGTGGGCAATATGCCGGCTCGCCAAGTTATGATTATCAACGAGGGCCAGATGGCACTAATTATGCCGTTGGTGGTGAAGTGCAAATTGATGTTGCTGAAATAGAAGGCGATCCAAAAGCAACCATTGAAAAAATGCAAACGGTACGAGCAGCTGCACTTGCTCCTGCAGAGCCTTCAGGTGCTGACCGTTCAATTGCAGCTGATGCTACGCAAAAACTTGCAGCAGCGCAGGCTGAGCTTGCAACACCTGCCGCTGATGACGAGAGTGAATCAAATCGATCTACTTTTAAAGTAGATAATGGTTTAGCTGAAGATGAGCAAATAATTTCAGCTACAAATACAGAAACAGCAACTGCTAAGCGTGATGCAGATGTAGAGGCGCGCGCTGGTCGCATTGCGCAATTCTACCAAGGTGCTACCTCGGCTTACGGACAGTCAGGGTTTTCTGCAACTATATAATTCACTGTCCGGAATTAGTTGACCACAACAATTAGTATCACACCGTAAATACTCTATATAAAAATAGCTTTGATTTAAAAATAAAAAGCGCCTTTAGTCTAAACTAGGGCGCTTTTTATTATCTAAATAATAATCACTAATTTAATGCAATTGCTATTATTTTTTCACTTTTGCATTTGCGAAGGCATCTGCAAAAGCATTCCCCATTAAGGCATTACCAGTATCGCGCTTTGGCTTTGCTGCACGAGGTTGGTGATTATTGCTGCGATTATTGTTTTGTGGCTTTTGATTTGCAGCTGGGGCTGCTTTATTACTGGTATCAATGTCATCATCCAAGCGCATAGTAAAGCTGATGCGTTTACGTGGGGCATCTACTTCAACTACTTTTACTTTAACAATATCGCCGGCTTTTACTACTTCACGCGGATCAGAGATAAACTTATTAGTAATAGCCGATATATGCACCAAACCATCTTGATGAACACCAACATCAACAAAAGCACCAAAGTTAGCGACGTTTGATACAACACCTTCTAAGATCATACCCGGTTGTAAATCGCTGATTTTTTCAACACCCGCTTTAAACTCTGCAGTTTTAAACTCAGGGCGAGGATCGCGACCAGGTTTGTCTAGTTCGCTGATAATGTCTGTCACGGTGGGCAAGCCAAATTTATCATCGATATAGTCATTCGCAACGAGTTTATTAAGTAGATCTGAGTTACCAATCAGGCTGCTCACATCTAGACTATTTTGTTCGCAAATACGTTTTACAACAGGGTAAGCTTCAGGGTGAACTGATGAGCTATCAAGCAGATCGCTACCATTACTAATTTTCAAGAAGCCAGCAGCTTGCTCAAAAGCTTTTGGTCCTAAACGTTCAACTTTTTTAAGTTGTGAGCGCTTAGTGAAAGAGCCGTTAGCATCGCGGTAGTTAACTATATTTTGTGCTAGGGTTTTATTTAAACCAGACACGCGAGTAAGTAATGGTACTGACGCCATGTTTAAATCGACGCCAACTAAGTTTACGCAATCTTCTACAACAGAGATAAGGCTTTGCCCAAGTTGGCTTTGCGATACATCATGCTGATATTGGCCTACACCAATTGATTTAGGTTCAATTTTAACAAGCTCAGCTAGAGGGTCTTGCAGGCGACGCGCAATTGAAACCGCACCGCGTATAGATACATCTAAATCTGGAAACTCATTAGCGGCAAATTCTGATGCAGAATATACAGATGCGCCAGCTTCACTGACCATGATTTTATTGAGTTTAAGCTCACTATTTGCTTTTATTAACTCAGCAACAAGCTTGTCTGATTCACGAGAAGCGGTGCCATTACCAATCGCAATCAACTCAACTTTATGCTGACGACATAGTTGCTCTAATGTCCGAATGGATTTATCCCAATGATTTTGTGGGGCATGAGGGAATATAGTTTGAGAGGCAAGTAGTTTGCCGGTGCTATCAACAACCGCTAGTTTACAACCAGTACGTAAACCAGGATCTAGACCTAAAGTGGTACGAGGCCCCGCAGGTGCTGCCATTAATAAATCTTTAAGATTCTTAGCAAATACATCGATTGCACCCGTTTCAGCTTTTTCGCGCATTGCAGCTAAAAATTCATTTTCTAAATGCAGACCAAGTTTCACTTTCCATGCCCATTGCACAACAGTTAATAACCATGGGCTGGCAACTTGGTTTTTAATATCAAGGCGGTAATGATCTGCAATCATAATCGCACACATATGTGCCGGGTTTTCAACGCTTGGTTCAGGGTTGATACTCAGCTGCAAAATACCTTCGTTACGTGCGCGCAGCATTGCTAAAGCACGGTGCGATGGGATTTTTTTGAGTGCTTCTTGGTGCTCAAAATAATCACGGTATTTGGCACCGGTTTGTTCTTGGCCTTTGATCAAGCTTGCTTCAATTTGGCCATGTTGGCTGATATGGCGACGGAATTTTGCGAGTAATTTAGCGTCTTCGGCGAAGCGTTCCATTAAGATGAATTTTGCACCTTCAAGGGCTGATTTTGTATCTGCAATAGACGCTTGTGGATTAATAAATTGTTTGCTTTGCTGCTCTGGATCTAATGAAGCATCGTTAAAAAGTGCATCTGCGAGAGGTTCAAGCCCTGCTTCTATCGCTATTTGGCCTTTAGTGCGGCGCTTAGGTTTATAAGGAAGATATAGATCTTCAAGCTCCGTTTTGCTGTCAGCACGGTTAATGTCGGCTTCTAAACTCGCGCTTAATTTATTTTGCGTTTTAATGGTGGCTAAAATAAATGCTCGACGCTCTTCAAGCTCGCGCAAGTATGATAGGCGCTGCTCTAATAAACGTAGCTGAGTATCGTCTAGGCCACCTGTAACTTCTTTACGGTAACGCGCGATAAAAGGAACGGTCGCGCCCTCATCAAGTAACTTTGTGGCAGCGATGACTTGCTGTTCTTGAGCATTTAGCTCGGTGGCTAAACGTGCAGAGATATTGCTCATGCAAAAACCTTATTAAACAATTTTAAAACCAGAACGATAGTTTTGGCGTGATGAATTGCTTGAATAATATCACAGCGTGGCTTAATAAAAAGGCCTTAAAGCATGCTATTTATATACTTTAGGGCCTTTATAATAGGAGAGTTATTTAAATAAACAATCGTACTTAATGAGGGTGCTCAACTTGCTCTAGAACTTCACTAAAACCGTGAGCAATAGGGCTAATATGAACAGGTATTTGCAATGTTTTAGCTATTTCACGCGCGGAGATCAAACCGCAAATTTCATTGTGTGCCGTTGTTACTAGTAAAAACATGATACCGTGGTGCTCCATGGTTTGTAGTGCATCGCCAATGCAGGCGTAACCTAAACTCTGCATACTCACACCTGTTAAATGAGCGATCGGTGTCATCACATGGCGTAGGCTAACATCTTCGCGTGACACGTTTAGGCGTTGCGCTAGCATCATAATTTTTGAACTTTGTAGGTCTGCACTTGATACAACCCCGAGCAATTTCTCTTTATCGTCAACCACCAAGATAAAGTCAGTGTGTTGGTTGTTGGTTTGCTTTAATGCATCAACAATATTTGTTTCGTAATGCGCTCGTAGTGGATCTTTTTGGGTGAAATTATTCACCATTTTTAAAGCCGGAGACGTTAAATCGATTAAAGGTTGAGTGTCGCTGTAAGTGTGTGACAACACGCCTTTAGAGATATCTTGAGTACGTAATTCTTTGAAATTAGTCATAGTAACCACCAAAAATGTTATTAAATTTAATTAAGTTCTAAAAAATGAATTAAATAGAATAAGCTGGTGGTCCTCGCTGATAAGCGTGATTAAAAGGTTTAGCTAAATGTGCGCCCAAGTAAAACGACTGGGGAGTGTCGGGGAGTGGTTGAAGTGCCCCTAGAGACAGCCCGTTGTCATGAGTATCTATGTCAACGTCAAGGTTTGCTTGGTCGGGAATATCACAAGCAATGTAGTTAGCATTGGTGTGCTGCGCTTGATTGTCAAAATCATGCGCAAGTACAGTCAAACTCACACTCATTAAGAGTGTAAATAACATGGCATGACTGCATATGCGATGTAATAAGTTTGACATGAAACGACCTTCTAATTATGAACCCAAGCGCAAAATGCATTACTTGAGTACATTTATGTATAATCTATAACTACACATTAGACAATCAATAATTAACCAAATCTGAATTGTCTGATATTTTTAATTAAATGGATGTACGATTATTTCTGAGCGTCAGGGTAGCTAATTTTGTTTACATACCACTGCTTTTTTCCTTGCGGCGTTGGTACTTCAAATTCATCATCTACCTGTTTTTTTAATAATGCACGTGCCATTGGTGAATCAATAGAAATATAATCTTTACGGTCGTAAATTTCATCAGGGCCAACAATTCTAAAGGTTAGTGTTTCTGCGTCATCATTCTCAATTTCAACCCACGCGCCAAAAAATACTTTACCAGCCTGTTGCACTGAGTAATCAATAATTTTTAGATCTGGCATGCGTTTACGTAAGTACCTAACTCGGCGGTCTATTTGGCGCAATAAACGCTTATTATATTGATAATCTGCATTTTCAGAGCGGTCACCTAAACTTGCAGCCCAACTCACTATTTTTGTTACTTCAGGGCGTTTTACGTTCCATAAGTGGTCGTGTTCTTGTTGTAGCTGTAAATACCCTTCGCGGGTGATTAAATTGGTTTTCACTGTTTTACTTATCCATCTTAGTGGGATCGCAGGCAAGGTATTAAAATATCACGGGCTTGTCGAGAGGATTTTTATGCTTTCGATAGGTTGTACCTTGAAACGTTCAGTAACAATCTTGTGACTTAATTAGTTTTTTATTATCACGCTTTTCCTTTATATTAACGAGTAACTGTATAAAACAACAAGAATGAAGTTATGGGACACGAAACCACAAAAGTATTGGTCGTAGATGACGATATGCGTTTACGCAGTTTATTAGAGCGTTATCTGGTAGAGCAAGGATTTATCGTACGAACTGCGGGTAACTCAGAACAAATGGATCGTTTGTTGGAACGCGAGAACTTTCATTTAATGGTGCTGGATTTAATGTTACCTGGCGAAGATGGCTTATCGATTTGTCAGCGTTTACGCCAAAAAGAAAACGAAATCCCGATTGTAATGCTTACCGCAAAAGGTGATGAAGTAGATCGTATTATTGGTTTAGAACTTGGTGCCGATGATTATATTCCAAAACCTTTTAACCCCCGTGAATTATTAGCCCGTATTAAAGCAATTTTACGTCGTCGTTCAAAAGAAGTACCGGGTGCGCCTGCCGCGGAAGAAAACGAAATTTCATTTGGTGAGTTCTCACTTAATTTAGCAACCCGAGAGATGAGTCAAGGCGATAAAACAATGTCATTGACGAGCGGTGAATTTGCGGTATTAAAAGCATTGGTGACACATCCACGAGAGCCGCTTAGCCGTGATAAGTTAATGAACCTAGCTCGTGGGCGTGATTATAGCGCACTTGAACGTAGCATTGATGTGCAAGTGTCTCGTTTACGCCGCATGATTGAAGTAGATGCGGCTAATCCTCGCTATATCCAAACAGTATGGGGCTTAGGCTACGTATTTGTTCCTGATGGTGAAAAATAACCTGAATGAGTATGTTTCCTAAAAGCGCATTTGGGCAAACGGTATTTTTGGTAGCGGCATTATTGTTGATCAATCAAGTCGTGTCGTACATCACCGTGAGCCTGTATGTGGTTAAGCCAACCATTGAGCAAGTTAACCTGATACTTGCTAAGCAAATTAAAACCGTGTTTATTGACTGGGAAGATGGCGTT
The DNA here is from genome assembly GCF_013002825.1 of Pseudoalteromonas sp. NEC-BIFX-2020_002. Lineage (NCBI taxonomy): Bacteria > Pseudomonadati > Pseudomonadota > Gammaproteobacteria > Alteromonadales > Pseudoalteromonadaceae > Pseudoalteromonas > Pseudoalteromonas sp. NEC-BIFX-2020_002. Next base: position 50,786 of record NZ_JABEPJ010000020.1, on the reverse strand, counting down.
GAAATAACAGATGAAGTATCGGAAAAGTTTTTTGAAATTACCGGTATAGAAGTAATGACACAACGCCAAGCAATGCGCAGTGGGTTAGGGCAAAGCCGTGAATATCCGATGTTATCGCGCAGTATGTCAGAGCAGCTAAATGGTTCTGCACGCGTACGAATTAGTCAAACGGGGCCGCTTGTTTATTGGGTTGAAGCTCCGCAGGCGCCCGGTTATTGGGTTAAAGTTCCGCTCACTGGGTTTAAAGATAATAATCTGGAATTCTTAACTTTCTATCTATCAAGTATTGGCTTTTTAAGTGTGCTGGGGGGGTGGTTATTTGCGCGTCATCTAAATCGGCCTTTAAAAGCACTCCAGCAAGCTGCAATCAAAGTGGGTGTTGGGGATTTTTCAACCAAGCTAGAAGAACATGGCTCAACAGAAGTAATTGAAGTAACGCGGGCATTTAATCAAATGTCGCGAGGTATCGCTGCGTTAGAGAACGATCGCCGTTTATTAATGGCGGGTGTGTCTCATGATTTACGTACACCGCTTACGCGTATTCGTTTGGCGACTGAAATGATGTCAGATGAAGAGGATTACCTGCGTGAAGGGATCATTTACGACATTGAAGATATGAACGCGATTATTGATCAGTTCATTGAGTATTTACGTCATCATAAACGTGAAGAGTTAGCGCTTGAAGATTTAAATGCATTAGTGTCTGAAGTCGTACATTCAGAGCAAAAACATCAACGTAATATTACGTTTACTGAAAATCACAGTATCAATAATGTACCATTGAGCATGGTGGCTATTAAACGTGTTATTACTAATATGATTGAGAATGCAATACGTTATTCAGATGATGATATAGATGTGGAAACCACAATCAGTCGTGATAAAAAGTACGCGATGGTGGTGGTTAAAGATCACGGGCCAGGCATACCTGAAAGTGAATTAGAATCAGTATTTGAGCCATTCAAGCAAGGTGACACAGCACGCGGTAGTGAAGGCAGTGGTTTAGGGTTGGCGATCATCAAGCGTATTGTTGATATGCACGGTGGTAAGGTTGCCTTAGTGAATCGCCCTGAAGGGGGGTTAAGTGCTGAGGTTTATTTGCCTTTAAAACATGTAACTACAAAAGAAAAACAGTGATCAGTGTATTGGCTAAGTAATGTTATTTAACCGGGGTTAATGTGGTGATTAACCCCAATTTAGTGATGGTGTTTGCTGGTGTCTACGTTGCCAAAAAGGGTGTGATGACCAACGTTGTTCTTGGTTGTAGAAATAATGTTTATGGTGTAGATAACTGTCCCATATCTGCTCAATTTGTTGCTGATAAGTTTTGATAAAGTATTGGTGTATATCGTTATCTAATGTTTCGATAACCTCAGATTTTTTTATTAATGATGCTAATTGCATAGCACTTGCCATTGCATTAAAAATCCCCTGAGATGATAAAGGGTCAAAGCTAGTTGCGGCATCACCAAGTGCAGCCCATTGTTGACCTACAAAGGTGTCTAAGCGTGTTGAATTGGCACTGGTAATACCGTGTAGATCTAACGTATGTTGATTCCCTTCGAGTAACGCGGCTAATGGTGCATGTTGTTGAGCAAGTTGACTAAATAGAGCTGTGTCACGATTTAAGCCTTTACTGAAAAGGTCGGAGTCGGTTTGAAATGCTAAAACACGGCGTTGATTTGGTAGTGGTGCACTGTACCACCAGCCATTAACGGTTGCACAAATACTCCCTAGTTGATTCTCACTGTTGTTTGCCAAGGTCGCCCAGCATGATATGAGTCGGTCGCTTTGTTGACGATCCGTATATTTTTTTGCAAAGTGAGCTTGGCGGCCTGTTGCATCAATTACAAACTGACTACAAATAGTGATTTCTTTGGGTTCGTCGGAGTTTGTGTGCTCAAGTAAAATGTGCCATGCATTATCATTATATTGACTGCCTCTGAGCCGTGCTGGCCAAATACATTCAACACCACGTTGCTGGGCTTTATTACGTAAAAACAACTCAAATTCTTTACGGTTTAATCGCCAACCAAAGCCATCTGGGTTGCTTAGGTTATCAGTAATGTGAGGCTTTTCTTGTCCCCAGCTAACTTGCATGCCTAGATTGTGTAAATGAATAGCTTGGGTGATGTTTGTGTCTATTAAAGCTTCAAATTCAGTGAGTAAATTAAGCTGTTGTAAAATGCGCTTTGCTGCAGGTGCTAAACATTCACCAATGCGCTCTTCAGGCAATACAGATTTATCAATAAGTGTTACTTGGTAAGAATCACATAACGCAAGCGCAGCAATACAGCCTGCTACGCCTGCACCAATGATCACAATATCACTCGTTAACTCTTTTTTGTTAATCATTGGCATAATGATCCTAACGTCCTTTTACGCGATGAAAGCGATTTGCTTTTTCTGTTACACCTAAATCTATTTTGTGTTGATTTGGTGGCAGATCCGCAGAAAGCGTCGCTTTACTATGTTGTATTGCTTTACTGGCAAGGTTTGTATGTGCTTCTTTATCTTGCTTGTGAGGTAGCATGCCGACTTGCATCATAGTTGGAAATTGAGGGTCACCAAGGGCGCCAACATGTGCTTGCACAATCGCGAGATCTGCAAAGTTTTCAACCATACTGTTGATTTGGTTGGTGTATGTTGCAGGCTGGCCGTGCAAAGGTAAATCATCTAACCAATCTGTGCGATACGCAAATGCCTGTTGGCGAGTGCTATTTGATAGTGATGTATCAAGCACTTGCTTATAACGATATTGGTTCATAACTTGATTAGGCACACGTGCCGGCCAAAAAGTGGGTAAGAAAGGGTCGTATTCAGAGCTGTAGCCATCACGACAGCTAGCTGTATCTGTTTGCCATGGGATAGCCATCCAACGTGTCACACCGCCTGCTACTTGTCCACCAAATAATGGTCCTTGTGCAAGGGTAAAAATATCACTATTCATGACAGGGCCGTAATAATAATGATCGCTTTGTAGATCCGATTTTGCGTGTTTTAACCTAAAAGCTGATTGATACATACCTGCAGTGCGCATAGGCCAAGTCATTTCACAGCCTGGATGAAACGCATCTGCTAGGCAAAATTCCATCGCACCACGAGTGAGTAAGTCAGGCTGTTGTGCCACGGGATAATCATCTATAGTGAGCTGCTTTGGAGCAACGGGGCAACCGGATTGCGGTGTGTAATCATTAATAAAATCGCCTTTTACCCATTGGTCTAAAAACGACAATTGTAAGTTTGAGAGTGTACTATGTTGGCGTTCAGATCCCGTTGGTGGAATACTAATTGCGTCGCCATAGAGCCAAGGCCATAGTTGAGGTGCTTGGGCACCTGGGACATCAAAACGGCGAAAATTATTAGATAACGTACGACGTAGTTCTTGATAGGCTGGAGAAGGGTTGCTTAGTTTTTCTAACCACTGAGGAGTTGTGTAATCAAATTGACCACCCCATCCAAAAGCGCCTGCAAAGCCACCATTAACCCATTGTAAGTCAGTCATTCGAGTAAAAATAGGTTGAATATCATCCGTAAATGAAGGGCGCTGTGGACGTGCAAGCATGCCACTGTTTACTGCAACATCGCGCATTAAATCCCACATGGTACGCACTGATTTTTGCATTGGCGCATAATCAGGCGGTGCACAAATGGCCCAAGCGGGTTCAACTCTTAGAGCAACGCCTTGATAAACAACCTCAGCGGTAATAGGGCCATCGGATATATCATCATACCAGCCTTCATTGTTGGCGAAAGTCACCGCGATATCCCCATTCAGGTTACGTGATACGCCATGCCCACCTAGCATGATTAATCGGCCATGTTCATCACTGCGCATCTCGCCTAGATAGACTTTTTCACCCATAAATTTACCGGTAAAGGTGTCTTTATTTTTAGGGGTTATATTTTTGCCGCTTAGGCTGCGTTTACCTCCATTAATGACAAGCTTATCGCGATTTGTAACATTGTTGTTTCGCAGTAAAGATGGCGGTGCATCGGCGGCTTCTGGAATATCTAAAGCAATTTGAAATTCATACCAAGACGCTTTTTGATTCGCAAGTTGGGCGTGCCATGTTATGTCAGCATTATCTAAAGTGAGTTCCTTAATTGCTTTGCCAGCAGCGTTAAAGCCGTAAATTCTAAACTCGGCAGCTTGGCGTTTCATTGCGCCACTTTTGTCGCGGTAAGCGTACTCATCTGAATTTGGTACAGGTTGAGGATGTTGCGGGCCAATGAAATAGTCATCTTTACTGTTACCTACTCGCATCACACCAATAGGAGGGTAAATACCAGCGTACACAATGCAGTCAGAGTCAGTATCTTGTGATTGCTCAGGATTAAACTGACTAATTGCTTTTGGTTCTTGCAGCAGCTGACCATTTGCGGTGTGACGTGCATGAGCGCTGGCTGCGTATGCTGACTTGCGAGCAAGGGCAATGCTACCTAAAGGCTCATGATCAGCTAAAGTGCGCCAAATATTGAAGGCGAGGTTACGACCAAGCTCGGCTTGACCAATTGAGGTAATGTCTTGTTGTGCCAATTCTAAGTGTGCAAGGCAGATATACGGACTTTCTTGTGTGCTCCAGACTTTTTGTGCATCATCAATTGGCATTGTTTTGGGGTTAGTACGCAATTGTACTTCAAAACGAAAGCGAGCATTTCCTTCACGCAATCGTCGCTGTAAATCTAACGCAAGGTAGTCATTATCAACACTAGGTGCGCCTAAATCAGAACTCTCAGGTACTAACCGATATTTTACAATGTGTTGTTCACCAAGTTTAAATGGTAAAATTGCCCAATATTTAGCACTTAGGCAGCTCGCCTCTACTTTTTGCATTGCCTTTAAAATGTTAGATGTTTTCTTATTTTTCGGATCATTTATGTATGCGTCGTAGTCTTTATTTATTACGCCAGCCGTAGTGAATTGGCACATCTGTTGGGCATTTTTGGTAAAGAAGCGATTTATATTTTGAAAAATAAAGTCTGCTGTGTCGCTTTCTCCAACCAGTTTTTGGCCCTCTACGGAAAACAGCTTCATCGCCAACCCAAGGGTACTGTGCAAATCAGGTGATGAAGGGGTTGTGTCACTTGAAAAGCGAACCGCGCATTCGTATTCTTGGCCTGTAAATATTCCCACTTTAAATTGCGGGTCAATGTCTGAGTTAATTTTAAACTTGCCGTACACAACGCCATGTTGTTTTCTAAATACGGCACGTTGAGCGGGTTGCTGCCCTTTATCTATGCGAGGAACTTGCCCAAGCCCAACAAACATCTCTGTTAGACGTTGGCAAGCTTGATCTACGCTTTCACCATCTGACCAACATGGTATGTTGTTTGCCGATGGTTTTGCGCCAGAGTGTTGTGTATCGTCTTTTTTAGTCATTACAGCATTCCTTTTTTAAGCTATTCAAATAAATTATTAACGTTGATGTGTAGAGCCAGCATTGATTTGCCTGTGACTGCTACGTAACTTTTGAAAGTTCTTAAATATATGGCTTACTTCCATCGTTGACTCACCCTTACTGGTTGCATGACAAGCAAAGCAGTTATTAGTCGAGTAGCTTTTATTTTGATTTGGATCGCCATAGGTTTGCGTATAGGTTTCCATGGTTATGTTGGCAAGCGCGAGCGAACCTCGTAATTTATCGTTTGCATTGGGTGGGACAATATTTCCACTGATCCCTTCATTAAATTTGTAACCTTGAGTACTTAACCACACACTTCCAGCATAAAAATAATGTTGCCAACGAGAGTCATGCTTAGTTAGGCCTTGTTTAACGCTATTATTGAGTACTTGAATGTTATTAAAGTTTTCGGCGTCTCTAGTTTGCTGCTCTGACGATGCAACGTTTGTATAAGGCGCGCCATTAGGTACGCCAAATTGGTATAAACGAAACGTGTTTGTGGTGGTTTGTTCTGCGGGGTAACTTAGATTTGCATTACCTGCGGTGGTATTTTTTCTGTAAAAAATAAATTTATCATCACTACTAACGATTTTATTTTTTTCATAAGGCGTTGTTACTTTTTTAAATGTATCAGGAGAGCCGTAATAATCAGGTGCTGATGTATGATGCTCAAAGGTAGCCCAAATAAATTCAGGATGGTTCTCAACTACGCCAACAACATGCATGCCTATTAAAGCAACTTCGGTATTGCTGATTGTTTTACTATCCGCTTTGATCATTGCTTTACGGGTGTAAAAGTTAGCGTGTATTTCTTTATCTGTATAAAGGGCGCGTAATTGAACTGTGGCAAGCCATGCTGCCTTTATTTCAACGGATCCCACTGCAAACTCATCACCGCTAGTGATCGGGTTTTTAGCTGCAGATTGAATAAATTCACGGTTTATATGAATTGAATAATAAGCAGGTTGATTACCATACTTAGTAAAAATTTTGCCATGGCTACTGCCTGCTTGCGTTGTGTCCTCGAGGATCAATTGAGAACTTAATTCAAAACCGGTGGGATTGAGTAGGTCATTCCAAGGCTCAAAATAAGGCATCATTTCATTATTTACTTGTCGGTAGTTATCACCAAACATAACCAGATCGTTTGTTTTTTTATCTACTTGGGTTAGATATAAAAACTTTTGCCATGACCACTGATGAAAATCACAATTGCTTGATTTATCTTCGTTATCCACAAATGCAAAATGACTATCTTTACCTTCTTTTGGTGGGACTACGGGAGATTTAAACCATTCTTTTTTTGCAACACACGCTGATGATGACGTGGTGTATTGGGCGTGTGATGGTGTGTTCTCATTGGTGCTAAGTGCCGTAAAACTTGCGAAAGTGAGCGCAAGTACTATGGGTGTTTTAATAACTGAGTGAATATTTCTTAATACAGGTTCCATGCTCATATTCCTTGATTGTGTAGTAAATTTCTAGGAGAAATGACGGTGTTGCTATTATGTTAATGAAATGACTGTGAACAAAGATAGGTTACGCGCAGGAATAAATCTATTACAAAGTATTGCAGCAGTTTTAAGTATTTTAAATTTCAATTAGTTAAATTAATAAATGTGATGAAAGTTGATGCGAAGAAGTTTTGTTTTATAGCTTAATTAATAGCTTAATTAATTGCTTAATGCGCCAACCGGCTCGGGTTGGCGCTGGGCGTGTTTATAGTGCTTTAAATCGAATTGCAGTGCCGCCGCTGGTGGCGAGTTTTAATGAAATAGTGTCTTTAGCCGATACAATACGCTGTTCAATTTTTATATCGTATGGGTTGTTTTTCCATTCTGCGTTTTTGCCATCGCGGTATATTTGCGCTTCAAATACTTTATCGCCATCCAAAAAGTCGAGCTTAATATCAACCGTGCGGGCATGTTCATCAGTGACAGCGCCTAAATACCAGTCGTTACCAGAATAACCATCGCGTTTACGTTCTTTTCGTGCAAACACTATGTAGTCGCCAACTTCACCTGCAAGCGCAATACTGTGTTGCCAGTCGGTTGGTACATCTTGAATAAATTGAAATGCCTCAGGTTTTGCTAAATAGTTGCGCGGTAAATCTGCGGCCATTTGAATTGGGCTGTACATCACGACATACAAAGCGAGTTGTTTCGCTAGCGTGGTTTGTGGGCGGTTAGTTTCTGCGCCTAAACCATTAAAGCCCATATCAAAAATACCCGGTGTAAAATCCATTGGCCCAGCTAGCATACGTGTAAAAGCAAGCATAGGAATATGTTCAGGTGGATTAGGTGGCGTACCCCATGCATTAAATTCTTGGCCGCGAGCTCCTTCGCGCGCTATCCAGTTAGGGTAAGTACGACGCAGACCTGTGTCTTTAATTGGCTCATGGGTGTTAATACTGATTTTATGTTTAGCTGCGAGTTTTACACTATGAAGGTATTCGTTAACCATAAACTGACCATCGTGCCACTCATGACGTGCAATGCCATTATCATCGATACGTTTTATATTGCCGCCATCAGCTACATAGCCTGTTTTTACTTGGCTCACGTTCGCTTTTTCATAGAGTGCGTAGGCATCATTCATTTGGTTGCGATAGTTACTGACGTTACCAGATGTTTCGTGATGGCCAATTAGCTGAACGCCTTTTTGTTTGCCGTAACGAGTTAGTTCATCAATATCAAAATCATTATAAGGTTTAGTAAAACTAAATACGTCACCATTGAAAAACCAGTCTCCGTCCCAGCCAATGTTCCAGCCTTCAACTAATACGCCATCAAAACCATATTTGGCAGCAAAATCCATGTAATACTTGGTATTTTGTGTTGTTGCGCCATGTTTTTCACCGCTACCCCACGTTGTTTCGTTGATGTGCATACCCCACCAAATACCAACATATTTACCCGGTTTAACCCATGAAACATCGCCGAGCTTGTTAGGTTCATTGAGGTTTAAAATTATATCTGAATTAATCAAATCAACGGCTTTTTCACCGATTTGAATTGTACGCCAAGGGGTATTAAAAGCACCGTGTTTTTTAACTGCAATACCATCAGACCAAGGGGTTAGGTCTGCCTGAAATGTCCCCGGGCGACGTTGATTAAGCACCATACCTGCATAATCAACTAAAGCCGCCTCGTGAATACTGACATGTACACCGTCTGCATTTTTAAAAGTAAAAGGGGTATGTACAAGCCCAGCTTGTTGCAATGGTGTGGTGTTATAAACATATTCATAGCGGTTCCAGCCACGCGCAGGGATCCACCACGCGGTTGCTTTATCGGCGTTGGCAATTGCAAATTCGGTTAGCTCTTTAGTGATTTCAATGCTCTCAAAACCCGTTTGTTTGGGCACTTCGTAGCGAAATCCTACCCCGCTATTAAAGGCCTTAAAGCGGACTATGTAAGTGCCACCGTGCGGCGCAGGTTTATTAAAGGTAACCGTTAGCTCATTATGCTTATCTATAATGGTTTGACGCTCGCCCCACGGTTGCTGCCATTGACTATTTACTTGATTGTTAGATGTTTTAGTGATTTTAAAGCCTTCAGCGAAAGAGGCCTGTTGTTTAAAATTAAAACCAAGCGATGAGTTTTGAATAACTTCTTTATCGTTAAAACTGATTTTGTAGCTTGGTGTGGAGTGCGTATCTGATACCGTTATTTTTATTTTCCCATTGGGGGATTGAATTGTTGTATCTTTAGCAAAGCAAGCACTTGAAAGTGTAAGCACAAGTAGCAAAGGTAATCGCATGACTGATCCTTGAGGTTAACGCTATTTTAATCAGTTAGCATAAAGCGCGGAGGCTTTGATTACGAGATGACTGCATACGTATTCAATCTATTAAACAGACTAAATAATATTTTAATTAAGTAACATTTTGCTCATAAAATAGGTCTATAATGAATTAAATCAAATAATAAGATCTTAAGACGATGAAGCTTGTACTCGTAATTGCATTAATTTTTATGGTATTCAAAAGCCATGCAGCCACTATTACAATTTATGATCAAAATCAGCAACCGCTGCCTAATGCCGTTGTATGGTTAACGTCATCAGTGACGATGCTAGATAATGAATTACCAAACGCCCCCTTTATGATGAAGCAACAGGAACGCCAGTTTACGCCACATGTTTTAGTTGTGCCTAAAAACGCTCAGGTTGAATTTCCGAACGCGGATTCAATCATGCACCATGTGTATTCATTTTCTAAAAGCAAATCGTTTGAGCTCAAGTTGTATCGTGAGCAACCACAGGCGCCTATTACATTTGAACAAACGGGTGTGGTGGAGTTAGGTTGTAATATTCATGACTGGATGTTGGGTTATATCGTTGTAGTAGATAGCCCGTTTTATGCCATAACCGATGAGCAAGGGCGGTTATCATTAAACATTCCACAAGGCGAATACACACTCAATGTTTGGCATGAGGGGTTTAGTGATATTAGTTCAACAGAGTCACAAGCGGTGACTGTTTCGAACAAAAATTTGCGTTATCAACTTAAGCAAAAAGTAATACCACGTGTTGCAATTGGTGTAGATGAATTTGATGATTATTAAAAACTCACTAGGTGTTGTCGCTTTATTTGGCTTATTAAGCGCCACCAATGTAAATGCGCAAATTAAAGGGCTATTACACGTTAGTGCTGTAAAAGGCGATTCGCAATCGAGTTGGCAAGAAGGTGGTGTAGGGCTTTATCGCTATGACAGTGAAAACGATGGCGTGCTACTTTCACAAGGGTTAATTGATTTTAGAGCAGACTTGAGTACTGATTGGTCAGCCCATGGAGTGATTAATGCTTACCAAGATCCTGAGCCTACTTTAGGCTTTAGCCAAGCGTATTTACAATATAAGCCGCTAACTAAAAGTAAATATAAGTGGCATGTGCGCGTAGGTGGATTTTACCCTTTATTGTCACTAGAGAATCCAGATATGGGTTGGATCTCACCTTATAACTACACTAACTCCGCCATAAATTCATGGATAGGTGAAGAAGTACGCACTGTGGGTGTTGAAGCAACCATTAAGCGCCCTGGGCGAAGCTTTAATAGTGCCCACAGCTTTGCATTTGTAGGAGCTACATTTAAAGGTAACGATCCTGCGGGCACATTATTGGCGTGGCGTGGTTTTGCCATGCACGATCGCCAAACAACGTTTAACGAAGGTGTTGCATTTGCGCCAGTGGCTTCTTTAAATACACCCCAATTACAGCATCAAGCAAATCAGGTTTTGCCTTTTGAAGAGGTGGATGGCCGTTATGGTTATTACACAGGGATTCATTGGGATTATTTAAAAAAATCACAATTTCGTTTTTATTATTACGATAACAACGGTGATCCTGCCGCGATCAATTACAGTACTGGGCAATATGCATGGGATACCCGATTCTCAAGCGCTGCATGGCTTTATAAATTTACGGCCAAAACACGTTTGATAACTCAGGCTATGTCAGGCAGTACTGCGATGGGGAAAAATAGAGGTGTTGATAACCGTTTTTATAGTCACTTTTTTTTACTAAGTCATAAAATAGCAGAGCATAGATTATCTATTCGTTATGATTATTTTAAAGTGACTGATAAAGACGATTGGGCGTTTGATCCAAATGCAAGCCATGGCGAAGGAATTACAGCAACTTGGCGTTACCAGTTAACACCACAGTGGCAGTTAGGAATTGAAGGTTCGGCTTTGCGCAGTCAAGCTGATAACCGCCAAGCGATTGGTATAGCATCAAGAATATCACAGCAGCAAGTTTTACTTAACGCACAGTGGCGTTTTTGATGTGAGTATTTTTTAGGTGTCAAAAATTAAAAAAGGGTTCATACGAACCCTTTTTTGCTATTTTATTATTGCTTACTTTTTCTCAAAAGCGCGTTTCATAAAGTTTGGGGTTGCAAGTGCGCCGTGGTGAATACCGTTATTGTAGTATTGCGTACTTTGCGCCAGCTCTGCGGCAGCATCTTCTCTAAAGCCTGCAAATGCTTCACCTTTGCGTGCAAGCGTCACAGACCATAAACCACTTGGGTAAATAGGTTGTGGGAATGGCAATGTTTGCAAATCCTTAAAGCCCACTTCAGTCATTGCGTCACGCATTTCTACCAATAATGGCATGTGCATAAGGGGGGATTCACTTTGTTGCACCATAATGCCACCAGGGCGAAGAGCATTTAAGCAGCTAGTGTAGAACGCATGGTTAAATAGTCCTTCGCCTGGGCCTACAGGGTCTGTGCCATCAACAATAACTACGTCAATTGACTCAGCAGCAAGTTCTCGCATGTATTTAATACCATCATCAAACATGACTGTTGCGCGTGGGTCTTGGTTTGCTTCACATAACTCTGGAAAGTATTTAAGTGACATTTGTGTCACAACTTCGTCAATATCAATTTGTGTTACCGATTCTACATCTGGGTGTTTAAGTGCTTCACGTAAAGTACCACAGTCACCACCGCCGATGATCACTACATTTTTAGGGTTAGGATGAGCAAGTAGTGCAGGGTGGCTAATCATTTCATGGTAAAAAAAGTTTTCGCGGCTACTTACCATTGTACAACCATCAATAATCATTAGATTACCAAAGTCAGTCGTTTCGTACATTTCGACTTTTTGAAAAGGCGATTGCTTTTCATCTAGCTTTTTATTGATGCGAAGAGAAAACGCACTGCCGTCACGTTCACTAATTTCGGTAAACCAGTTACTTTGATCTAAATTTGCCATGATTGCTATTACACTTTTTGAGTTAAAGACGAAAAAGGGGGCAATTCTGCCAGTGCTTGGCGTTTTGCTCAATGAAATTTTAGTGTTCTTGTGAATAATTTAACCTGTGCTTTGGTTAAAGGTCAATTTTTGTTAGCGTAGGGGCTACTGACGTATTAAAATACGCGATTACAGATGCATTAGTTAACACTTGGAAGAATTTGCCATGACTTGGGGTTTAGACACAGCACGCGCTACATATAATGTTGCACATTGGAGTGACGGTTATTTTGATATTAACAGTCAAGGTGAGCTGGTGGCTTTTCCTGATGGCGACCAAACAAAAACGGCGATTTCACTTACAGAATTAACAGAGCAGTTTAAAAAGCAGGGTTTAACTCTCCCTGTTTTGGTGCGCTTTACTGATATTTTACAAAATCGTGTTGATACACTCACAAGCGCTTTTAGTAAAGCGCGTGATGTGCGGGATTATCAAGGTCAATACACCTGTGTATATCCGATAAAAGTAAATCAGCAGCGCTCTGTCGTTAGCAAGTTACTGGCGCATCCAAGTGGGCTTGTTGGTCTTGAGGCTGGTTCAAAGCCCGAATTGATGGCGATTTTAGGTGTTGCAAAATCACCGATTACTATTGTGTGTAACGGTTACAAAGACAGTGAATTTTTACGTTTAGCCTGCATTGGTCAAGCAATGGGCCATAAAGTTAAAATTGTGGTTGAAAAGCTTTCAGAGCTAACAACATTGTTAGCCGAAATAGAAGATTTAGATATTGAGCCTGCCATTGGTATCCGTATTCGTTTAAATTCTGTTGGTAAAGGCAAATGGCAGAACACGGGCGGAGAAAAAGGTAAGTTTGGCTTAACTGCAGGGCAAGTTTTAAGTGCCGTTGACGTTCTTAAGCAGCATAACAAATTACACTTAATGCAAATGGTGCATTTTCATATAGGTTCACAAATTGCCAATATACGAGATATCCACCGTGCTTTACGTGAGTGTTCACGCCATTTTGCTGAATTAACACAACTGGGTGTACCATTAAATACCGTTGATGTAGGTGGTGGCTTAGGTGTGGACTACGAAGGCTCAGGCTCTCGTAGTGCATGCTCTATGAACTACACCGTTGAAGAATATGCGCGTAATGTAGTGAATGCGTTTGCTGAAGTATGTGAGCAGCATGACTTGCCGCACCCTGCAATTATCACTGAATCTGGGCGCGCATTAACGGCGCATCATGCGGTGTTGATCACCGACGTAATTGACGTAGAACAAGCACCTAATCATATTAACCCAAGTGCGCCACAACCAAATAGTGCGCTTGTGCTAGATGAAATGTGGCAGTGTTTACAACGCTTAAACCCACGTATGGCGCTGGAAATTTATCACGATGCAATGCATTTATTCAGCGAAGCTCATGATCAATACGTACATGGCTTAGTGAGTATGTTGGAATGGGCTAAAATTGAGCAATTGTACTTTACAATATTACACCGTGTTCGTGCATCGCTTAGCAATGCGCGCGCTCACCGTGAGGTACTTGATGATCTAAACGAAAAACTAGCGGATAAATTGTTCGTGAATTTCTCATTGTTCCAATCGTTACCTGATGTATGGGGAATTCAGCAATTATTTCCAGTAATGCCGATTGAAAATCTTGATAAACCATTAACGCAACGTGCCATTATTCAAGATATTACCTGTGATTCTGATGGCCAAATTCGCGAATATGTTGAAGGTGCAGGTATTGAAACAAGCTTGCCTATCCCACAGTATATACCAGGGCAGCAATATCATATTGCAATGTTTATGGTTGGTGCGTATCAAGAGATTTTAGGTGATTTACATAACCTGTTTGGCGATACAGACTCTGTGCATGTGGAACTCACAGAGCAAGGTTATCAACTTACTAATGCGATTAAAGGCGACAGCGTTAAGGATGTATTAAAGTTTGTTGACTATGATAGCGCCATTTTAGCAGATAACTTTGCCAATACAGTGCAGCAACTTGATGTCAGTGATCCTGTTAAAGAACAGTATTTAGCAGAGCTTAATGCCGGCCTTGAAGGGTATACTTATTTTGAAGATTAATTACGCCACTGAGTGTTGTGTAATGAGTTGTTGAGCAGTTTTAATGAAAGGAATTAAGTAGTAATGTCTTTGATCCGTTGTATTTTTAGTATTTTATTGTACACCTTAAATACTGTAATTTGGTTTATACCTATTTTTATCTTTGGCCTAATAAAATTACTGCCAATTAAAGCACTGCAAAAAGCAATGAGTTGGGCGGCGAAGAAGTGCGCGAGTATGTGGGTTACGTGTAACTCTTTAACTCAGAATGTATTTACGCCCTATAAGTTAAACGTGACAGGTCTTGAACAAGTAAAACTAAAAGACTGGTATTTAATTATCGCTAATCACCAAAGCTGGGTCGATATATTGGTGTTACAGCGTTTACTGAATCGCCGTATACCATTTTTAAATTTCTTTTTGAAAAAAGAATTAATTTACGTGCCTATTTTAGGTTTAGCGTGGTGGGCTTTAGATTTTCCATTTATGACGCGTACCAGTAAAAGTCAGCTTAAGAAAAATCCAAAGCTGCGCGGTAAAGATTTAGAAACGACCCGCAAAGCCTGCGAAAAATTTAAAGAGATGCCTGTTAGCATTGTTAATTTTGTAGAAGGCACGCGTTATACGCCTGCAAAACATCAGCGCCAAAATAGCCCATTTCCGCATTTGCTTAAGCCTAAAGCAGGTGGTATTGCTTTTGTAATGCAGGCTATGGGAGATCAAATATCTAAAGTTGTGAATGTAACAATACAGTATCCTGATGGGATCCCAACATTTGTGGATTTTGCCAGCGGGCGGGTAAAGAGCATCAATGTTCACGTTGAAGTAATGCCTGTGAGTGAAGAATTAATAGGCGATTATACGGGTGATAATGAATTTAGAGTACGCTTTCAATCAGAGCTAAATCGTTTGTGGCAAGATAAAGAGCAACAGCTTACTCAGCTTGAGCAGCAATCAAAGTAATCGATAAGCAGAATAGCAATTAGCATAAGTAATATAAATGTACTTTTAAGATAATATCAATCAGCTGTGGCTAACTAATAATTAGGTTAGTCGCTATAAACGCAATTTAGGATGCAGCTCATATAGCTGCACGCAGCAAGGAAATTGAATTACCATGACGACTCCAATTCATTTACAGCAGCTAGTTCAACCTTGGTTTGAAGGCATGCCAGAATCTACGTGGTTTAGCTCACTGACTGCCGTATCTATAGGTGTTTTTTCCTTATTAGTAGTGTACTTGTTTACTCGTCGTTTAATGTTGCCAGGTATTCAAAAAGTAGTAACAAAGCTATCTCCTGAACGAATTGGCGTACTAGCCCCGATGATAGACAAGCTCAACCGTCGCTTTGCTGGTATGTTGTGCTGTGTTTTATTTTTAGCCACGTTTGATAGCGTATACCCGGTTAGTGAGCTTGCAGGAGAGGTATTAAAAACTATTGGTCAGACTATTTTAATTATCCATGTGGGCTTTATTATTAGTAGTTTGGTGAGTATTGCTGGTGGTATTTATAACCAACTTGAGTTTGCGCGAGAGGTGCCAATTCAAGGCTTAATTCAAGTTGTTAAATTAATCACCTTTATGATTTGCGCTATTTTAATCGTCAGTATCGTACTAGAGAAATCACCAACATATATTCTTTCAGGCTTTGGTGCTATCGCCGCAGTTACTTTGTTAGTTTTTAAAGATACCATTTTAGGTTTTGTTGCCAGTATTCAAATTGCGGCTAATCGCTTAGTAACTTATGGGGATTGGATTCAAGTTGAAAACTATGGCGCTGATGGTGAAGTGATTGATCTGGGTTTAAATACTGTAAAAGTACGTAACTGGGATAACACGATTACCACCATTCCGACCTATATGTTAGTTGCCGGTTCGTTCAAAAACTGGCGCGGGATGCAAGAATCTGGCGGTCGTCGTATTAAGCGCTCACTTAATATTGATATGAACAGTATTCGTTTAGCTGATGACGAAATGAAGAAAGTGATTGGCCAATCAATTGTTTTAAAAGATTACATTAAATTAAGTACTTTACCCGATCCGGTTTCTAATTTGGGATTATTTCGACGCTACGCGGAAGGTTATTTAAAGCGCCATAGTAAAGTTAATACTGCGTTAACGCTTATGGTGCGTGAATTACAGCCACTGAATCATGGACTGCCAATTGAGTTTTATTGCTTTAGTGAAGATAAGCGCTGGATATCTTACGAGCATTTACAAGCAGAAATTATGGATCATCTGCTTGCAGTGCTCCCTCTATTTGATTTACGCCCGTATCAAAGTGTCACGGGGCAGTTTAGCCCCCCAGCAAGTGCACCTACAAGTATCAAACCCACAATTAAAGTTGTAAATAATACTGAAGCAGACCCACGCTAATAAACCCAAGCAGTAGCCACCAAATAGGTGGCTTTGCCATTCTTAGCCATGCAAATGCAGCAATAACAAGGGCAATGTGCCATATGTTATGTACCGCGGAAGTCCAAATTGGCGAATAAAGTGCTGCCGCTAAAAATCCAACAACAGCGGCGTTAAGTGCAGCTATACTGCTGGCAAATCGCGGGCGCTGTGCCAGTTGTAGCCAACTTTTTTGAAAGGCGAGCATAAGCAGTAAGCCAGGTAAAAAAATCAATACAGTCGCTATGAGTGCGCCAATGATAGGTTGCGTATCTGTCAGTTGTGCGCCTAAATAGGTTGCAATGGTAAACATAGGCCCTGGCACGGCTTGTGCACTGGCATACGCACTTAAAAATTGTTCAGTGCCTAAACTTGGTAAGCCAGTTTGTAGTAGAGGCAGCACAACATGCCCGCCGCCAAATACTAATGCTCCAGCTTGATAAAATGGCGCAAACAACCCTAACTCTTGCCCTAGAGGAATGAAGCTAATTATTAATAACAACGTAAATAAAGCTAATGCAACCCAGTTTATACCACTTTTTGTCGTGGGAGAGGAGGCAGTGTTTTTTTCTAAATTTAATAGAGGCCAGATAGCGCCAATCACTGCTGCAATAACTAATACTGCGATTTGCGTTGTCATATTGGGTAGTAAAATTAAGGTTAACGTGCTGAGCGCAGCAAGCGCTTTAAGTGCCAAGCTAGTACAAAAGCTTTTTGCCATACTAACAATAGCATCGGCAACAATTACAACTGCAAACAACTTTAAGCCTGCGATAATTGCAAAATAAATAGCATCAAATTGATGGGCGCTAATAGCCAATAGCACCATGATTAGAAATGATGGCAAAGTAAAGCCAATAAATGCAGCAATACCACCCAGTACACCACTGCGCTCTACGCCAATAGCAAAACCAACTTGGCTAGACCCTGGGCCCGGCAGTGCTTGACTTAAGCTGATCAATTGCGCGTAACGTTGATTGTCTAACCAATTTAAATTATCAACAAAGTGACGTTTAAAGTAGCCAAGGTGGGCGGCAGGCCCACCAAAACTCATACAGCCAAGTAAAAAAAACTGCTTAAAAATAGCTAACAACATGATATTTATGATCCTTTGGGTATACGCTATTGCATTATGACAAAATTTTGTGACATTTATATGGTCTTTATCGTTTGTACCTTAGTACAATGGTCATAAGTTACACTTTTGACTGGTCGTTATGCGCCTAATTGATAAAATTTTATTGCTGTCGTTATTCGCTTTATCATTTTTGATGAAGGTATCGGCTGCCCCTATCCCAAGGCTATCGTTAGCCGTTGATCATGCTCCCCCATATAGTCAGATAAGTGAAGAGGGTGATATAACAGGTGCAATAGTTGATATTGCTGAGGCGATTCAAGCACGGGTCCCTTTTAAGATTGAGTTAGTTGCTTGTCCTTTTCCTCGCTGTTTAAAAATGCTTGAGGATGGTGAGGTAAATGCTATGGGCGGACTCATCCGTACCGTAGAGCGTCAAACTCAAATGCATTTTTTAATGCCCCCGTATATGATTTTATCGTCTTCTTTTGTGTTTTACGGTCGTCACGATAGTGAGTTAGCTGTTCAAAACTACGGTGATTTATATGGCAAAAAAGTAGCGGTAATGCGTGGTGCTGCTCACTTTAAGCGTTTTGATCAGGATAAAAAGTTAGAAAAAATTGAAGCATTATCTGAAAAGAATGCAATAGATATGCTTTTAAAAGGCCGAGTCGATTTGGTTGTGGCAGTGGAGGAGACCGCTGAACACTCTATGAGCGTGTTAAATCAACCAATAAATAAATTAAAAAAAATGTCTTATCGTTATGATGATGTTATATATGGTTATTTTGTATTAAGTCGTCAATTTAAAAATACCCCTTTAGCCATCGAAATAGAGCATCATATGAAGTTGTTGGCGCAAAGTGGTGAGCTTACTGATCTTGTGGCACCTTATAACTTACCTCCTATTGAACAGCCAACCCTGGGCTTTTATTAACTCCTTCTTCATAGTTTGTTCATTGATGTGTTTGCATACTTGCTGTTATTGAAATAATTAATAGGCAGGATACATCATGACTATAATCAAACCATTAGTAACAGCCACGGCGTTAGCGCTATTACTTACAGGGTGTGAAACCACCAAAACAGGAACTGGCGCTGCAATTGGTGCTGCAACAGGAGCTGTATTGGGCAAAGCCACCGGTGATCATGATGATAAACGTATTTTTATTGGTGCTGCCATTGGTGCTTTAGCGGGGGCTGCGATTGGTGATTATATGGATAAACAAGAAGCGGCCTTTCGCGATGAGCTCGCAGGCTCTGGCGTAGAGGTTATTCGCGAAGGTGATAATCTACGTTTAGTTATGCCATCTAATATCACCTTTGCCACTGATCAATCTTATATTTCATCTGGCTTTCACAACACTTTGGACGCTATCGCTAAAGTAATGAATAAATATGAAAAAACATATTTAAGCATTGAAGGCCACACCGACAGCACAGGGAAAGACAGCTATAATATGACCTTATCGCAGCAGCGTGCGCAAAGCGTTAAGGGCTATTTAGTGAATCAACAAATTTTAGCAGCACGTATCAGTACTCGTGGCTACGGAGAAACGCGCCCTATAGCAGGTAATGATAACGCCAACGGGCGAGCTCAAAACCGTCGCGTCGAAATTCAAATAGTACCTAATACACAAAGTTAATTTACTGATGAAACTTAAAAGCTGAAAGCTATTTGGATCAATATTCATTGCGGAAGAAGAACTGCCCATTACACTTCCTGTTAATAAAAAGCGCATGATGGGTGGTGTGGGGCTGGAGGTTAGAGACCGGTGGCTACGCGATTAGGTGCAAATTTTAATACTGCCCTTTGAGCCACCTTTTAGCTGTGATTTTTTCAAGTTTTCTTCTGTACTTTTTTTGAGAAAACTCTTCTGTATTTCCATTTAGAACATCAAAGATATCTTCTGAAATTAGCGCACCAATAGCATGGATTGCTTCATGTCGATTCAAACCTTGCCTTGTAAGTTTAGCAATAGTTTCAGGTATGAATTCAACCCCCATAGCTAATTGATTTTCAACTAGGACATGGATTGTTGAATGTAAGCTTAAAGCATCATCAGCCATTTCAAGGCCTAACTCTGAGTGAAAATCACGAACCAGTTCAATTCGTATAGCTTCATCGAGTGCTAACCAATGTTTAGAGTTTACTGGTTGCTCAGGATTGTATTTATCCATAGTTGCCTCGAATGCATAAGTTTGTTTTGCACCTAACGAGCCTGTAAAATAACTCGTTTTTAATTTATTTTTCTTGATGGTTTAACCATAGCGGAGTTCATATTTTGATTCAATCGCAATAATTAGGGACAGGCACATAAAATTTCTGCATATCCTTTTTTACTTACAACTTTTTACCTTCCAGCTTAACCCCCCCCCTTTAATCCCTATTAAATTGCAGCTCACACAGCTTTTGATACAGCGGATTGCTTGTTAATAGTTGTTGGTGAGTACCTGTGGCTATAATTTCACCATGTTCCATCACTACGATTACATCAGCATGTTTTACTGTGGCCAAGCGATGGGCAATAATTAGCGTAGTGCGGTTTTGCATTAAGTGTTCTAGTGCAGCTTGAACGTGGTGTTCGCTTTGTGCATCAAGGGCACTGGTAGCTTCATCAAGTAACAGTATTTTGGGGTCTTTTAATATAGCGCGTGCTAATACAATGCGTTGTTTTTGGCCACCAGATAAACGCACACCTTGCTCACCTAAAAAGCTTTCATAACCGTTTGGTAGTTGCGCGATAAACTCATCAGCGTGGGCATGTTTAGCTGCGGCGTAGACTTGTTCGTCAGTCGCATCTGGGTTGCCATAGCGAATATTGTGCATAACATCGGAGCTAAATAAAATGGGATTTTGTGCGACCATACCCATACTGTTGCGCAGCCGATTGAGCGATAGATCTTTTATATCAATTCCGTGGAATTCAATGGCGCCGGTGGCTGGGTCGTAAAAGCGTTGTAGTAGTTCAAATAAAGTTGTTTTACCGGCTCCCGAGGGGCCAACTATCGCCACAGTTTGGCCTTGCTTAATAGTTAGCGATACATTCTTCAGTGCGCTAACATCAGGACGAGATGGGTAGTTAAACGTAATGTTGTTGAGTTCAATTGCCGCAATATCGGGTTTAGGATGTAGCTTTTCATCAAGGGGCTGGTCAGGGTTAACAATTTCGCTTTTGACGGCCAATAACTCCAGTAAGCGTGCTGCAGCACCTGCTGCGCGTTGTAGTTCACCGTATACCTCGGCAACGGTTGCCACTGACATCGCTACCATAATGGCGTAAAACACAAATGCGCCTAACTCACCACCGCTCATCGTACCTGCAAGTACATCACTGCCGCCAACCCATAGCATTACACTAATAGCGCTGAAAGTTAAAAATATCACTGCGGCGATTAAAAATGAACGCTGCTTAATACGGCTTTTAGCAACGGCAAAGGCTTTCTCGGTTTCTAAGGCGAACGCGTGTTGTTCTCGTTGTTCGTGGCTATAACTTTGCACCACTTTAATATTTTGAATGATCTCACCGGCGTACGTGCTTATATCAGCAATCGCATCTTGGCTAGAGCTGGCTAATTTACGCACCTTTTTACCAAACACCATCATTGGCACTAACACCAAAGGTACACAGGCAACCACGACTAAAGTGAGCTTTAAATTAGTAAATAACAGCATGGCTAGGCCACCAACCAGCATGAGGGCGCTTCGTAGTGCCATTGAAAATGACGAACCAATAATTGATTGCAGCAAGGTGGTGTCGGTTGTTAAGCGTGACATTAGCTCGCCACTGCGGTTTTCTTCAAAGTAGCTCGGGTGCAAAGTCACTATGCGGTTAAACACCGCTTTGCGAATGTCGTTACTAACGCGCTCCCCAATCCACGACATTAAATAAAAGCGGCTAAAGGTGCCAATGGCTAATAGGCTGATCAGCCCTATTAGCACTAAAACAGCCTGCTTTAATTGCTCTTGTGAGCCTGCAATAAAGCCGTGGTCGATTACAAATTTAACTCCTTGGCCAAGAGATAAATTAACTCCCGCGGTAACGAGCAACGCCATAAGCGCCGAAAAAACTACCCATTTATAAGGTTTAATAAACTGAAAAATCGGAATTAAACTACTAAAAGCAGCCTTGTCTTTTTGCTCGGTTTTACTATTACTCATGCTGGATTCTTTTATGTGAATAGGGTATAGATATGGTTACTTTAATCATAATTTCAATAACCAATTAAAATAACAAATAAGGGACTAGTATGGTAACTCATAACGTAACGGGTCAATTCAATGTAAAACTTAATCCAATTGAGGGCTACGCCAAAGGGATTGACGGCGTAAATTTAGGGCGTATGTCGATTGATAAAACATTTACCGGCGATCTTGATGCAACGAGTACAGGTGAAATGCTTAGCGCAATGACCACGACTCAAGGCAGTGCTGGTTATGTGGCAATTGAGCAAGTTGTTGGGTCGCTTGTTGGCAAGCAGGGCAGTTTTGTATTGCAA
Organism: Pseudoalteromonas sp. NEC-BIFX-2020_002; assembly: GCF_013002825.1. Classification (NCBI taxonomy): domain Bacteria; kingdom Pseudomonadati; phylum Pseudomonadota; class Gammaproteobacteria; order Alteromonadales; family Pseudoalteromonadaceae; genus Pseudoalteromonas; species Pseudoalteromonas sp. NEC-BIFX-2020_002. The sequence continues at coordinate 28,626 of NZ_JABEPJ010000020.1, read as the reverse complement.
CACTTTGGTACGATGGATAAAGGCCAGGATTCATTAATTTTAAATGTAGTCCCCGACTCTGGTAGTAATGAACTAGCAGGTCTTAGCGGTAAAATGGTGATTCGTATTGAAAGTGGCATACATTTTTATGATTTTGAGTTTCAGTTATAAAAGGTGAAAAAGTGGTTGTGCAAAAAATAATTGAATTTAAAAAGACCCGTTTTTTTGGTGGAATAGATACAGAAGCCCTTAATCAGCGAATATACAAGCTAAACCTAGATGGTTGGAAAGTGGTAAATGTAGGGCCAATTACAAATTTTTTTGGTCAAGTTTCCGGTTATGTATTACTTATTGAAAATGATGAGCCGTAAATGTCGCTCGTATTTTGATAAGTTAAGTATTTAATTATAAGGTGTTTTATGTCTGATTTTACTTTAAAAAGCGCATCGTTCGATCCAAAAATTAAATCTTATTGGTTAGTGTTCGCTTTATGTGTAAGCACATTAGGTATTGTTACTATTCCTTTAATTCCCGTCATTGTCTTAATAGTGTGGCTAGTTAGTAGCAGTATTTTAGCCGCAATGTCAGCGGAACTACTTGAGCGCAAGTTAGTCGTTAAACGTGGAATATTTTTTAAAGAAGAAAAATCGATTCCGCTTGAAAAAATAACCGACGTTGGATTAAGCCAAGGTCCACTGATGCGATTGTTTGGTTTATATAGGTTAAGTTTTGAAACCGCAGGGCAGTCAAGCCAAGGTGCATTAGTCTCATTACTAGGAGTGGTTGATGCCAGCGAGTTTCGCGAAGCAATTTTAGCCCAAAAAGATAACCTAGCTGGGGCACAGCCAACGAAAGCTAAAAGAGAGGAGCCACAAAACCAAGTGGAGTTACTGCGTGCACTGACTTACAGCGTGAAGAACATTGAACAAATGCTAGTGACGCTGATGGATGAGAAGAAGTAATAACTGACTTATCTATTATCTGAACTTAAATATGGCAACCATAAGTTTTGATAGCATGCGTAAATTTTAGATTTACTTTGTTCAAATGGGCTACCTAAGGAGATTACTCCATTTTTATCCTGAAAGGTCAACACGACTTAATGTAAATTTATAACTCAAAAGTTGTTTAAGTTGGGTTTCGTTGTACTCAACCCAACTCAACCCAACTTAAATAACAATTAAAACACTTGGCAAACTTGCTCTGCGTTACAGGTGATCACAGTAACATTTTTGTAGCCAACTCGTGTTAGCGCTTCTGCACCTAGGGTTGCGCGCGCGCCGCTGGCACAGTGTAAATAAATTGGCCGTGCTGGGTCTTTTTCAATTTCCATTAATTTCATTTCGAGTAAACCACGGGGGATATTAATTGCACCGATGGCTGCTTTTGTCGCATGCTCAGCAGGTTCACGTACGTCAATTAATAAGCCGTGATTATCTGCCAGTTCTAGCTTGGCTTGCTCTGCATCAATACGGCGTTGATTTGGAGTGATTATTTTCATTAGATCTGGAATTGAAGTAAGCATTAGTCTGTAAATCCTCGTTTGCGAAAAAAATTTATAAGTGGGCACCACTTAGTAAACGCTGTTTGGATCAGGTTTACGCCTATCAATAGTGTTAACAACATAAACCGACTATCTACAAAGTAGCTTAAAAGCACAGAAATTGTCACCATTGATCCTGCAAGTAGTAAGATCCCATCACTTATTTTCATTATGACCTCTGTATTTAATATTAGTGTTTTCTAATGTTAAATTATATTAGAACTTACTAATGTAAAAGTCTATACTTAAAACATATTTTATTATCGGTTATTAAAATGAATATTGAGCAGCTAGCAAGCAATGCTGAACATGCCGAGCAGTTTTTAAAATTAATGGCGAACAAAAATCGTCTAATGGTTTTATGCAGCTTGTTACAAGGTGAGTTAAGTGTAGGGCAGTTAAATGAACGTGTACCATTGGCACAATCTGCATTGTCTCAGCATTTAGCGAGTTTAAGAAAAGCAAATTTAGTAGCAACACGTCGTGATGGGCATACTATTTATTATTATTTGATCGACCCTAAAGTTGAGTCGATCATTGGGCTGTTGTATCAATGGTTTTGTGTAACCGATAATAACGCTAAATAAATGTGGCTATTTCATCGAGAGATTTTTTCACAAGTGCGTGGTTCGGCACAGTGGCATCTTCACTTGGGTAACCAGCAATGAGCAGCATATAGGGGCGTTCGTTGTCTTTATCTCGGCCACAAATATCGGTTAAAAAGCTCATTGGCTTAGGGGTATGAGTTAGCGTTGCAAGGCCTGCTCTGTGTAGTGCTTGAATTAAAAAGCCGGTTGCCAGTCCTACAGATTCATGTACATAGTAGTTCGTGTTTTTATCATCAGTACTTAAGCCGCCTTTCTTTTGGCTAAATACCGCAATAAGCCAAGGGGCATGCTCTAGGTAGGGTTTACTAGCATCAGTACCTAATGGTTTTAGTGCATCTAGCCATTCCTCGCCAGCACGGCCTTCATAGAATGAACGTTCTAGTTTTTCAGCTGCTTCACGAATTTGTTTTTTTATATCACTTGAGTGAATAGCAACAAAATGCCAAGGCTGGTGGTTTGCGCCACTTGGCGCCGTGCCTGCTGCCTTGATACAGGTTTCGATAATTTCTTTAGGCACAGGGCGATCGCTAAAGCTGCGAATACTATGGCGGCGCTGGCTGGTGGTTAAAAATTCTGTGGCGCGCTCCAGCATTTGATCATGTGGGTATTCGGTAAAGTCGGTTAGAGGGATGCTTGCATGATCTTTCATAATGATCCTTTATTGTTGTTTATTTGCAAAATGTTTCAAGAGTGTTTCAGTGTTTACACTTGTTTGCAAATGAAAATTTAATGTTAATTGTCCCTAATTCTATTCAGTGTTATAAACATGGCAACAATTAAAAAGTAAAGGACATATAAATGCTTAAAATATCGGAACTATCTAAAACCTATGACAATGGTGTACATGCCTTGCAAGGTGTTAATTTAACAATACCTAAAGGGATGTTTGGTTTACTGGGTCCAAATGGGGCTGGTAAATCTTCACTTATGCGTACAATTGCAACGTTGCAATCAGCAGACAGCGGCAGCATAGAGTTTGATGGGGTTGATGTTTTAGCACAGCCTAAAAACTTGCGTGAGCGTTTAGGTTATTTACCACAAGACTTTGGTGTTTATCAGCGTGTTAGTGCTTATGACTTACTTGATCATATGGCTGTTTTAAAAGGCTTAAACAACAAAGCTGAACGTAAAGAGGCCGTTGAAGGGTTGTTAGCGCAGACTAATTTATACGACCATAGAAAAAATGCGGTGAGTGGTTTTTCGGGGGGGATGCGTCAGCGTTTTGGTATTGCACAAGCTTTATTAGGCGATCCTGATTTATTGATTGTTGATGAACCAACGGCAGGACTTGATCCTGAAGAGCGCAATCGTTTTCATAATTTATTGGTTGGTTTAGGTGAAAGTAAAGTAGTGATCTTATCAACGCACATAGTTGAAGATGTATCTGAGCTTTGCCCGAATATGGCTGTGTTAGCAAGTGGTCAAATTTTGCTAGAAGGTAATCCAATTGAGCTGACTAATACGCTACAGGGCAAAATATGGCACAAGTCGATGAGCCAAGCTGAAGCTGTCGAACTCGAACAGTCGTTACCTGTGATCGCGAAACGTTTGTTTGCAGGAAAAACATTACTTAGTGTATTTGCTGACGACGCCCCGCAAGGTTTTGAGTCAAAACCAGCTGATTTAGAAGACGTCTATTTTTCAACATTGCATAAACATCGCAATAAAGCAGCATAAGGATACTGATTATGTTGTTTAACATGGTACGATTTGAGCTGCGCTATTTTATGCGTCAGCCCTCATTCTATATTACGTCACTTATTTTGTTTTTCCTTACTTTTATGGCGTCGGTGTCTGACTCGGTGCAAATAGGTGGAAGCAGCAATGTAAATATAAATTCTCCTTACGCAATTTTGCAAGTTATTGCGATTATGTCGGTGTTTGCTATTTTTTTAGTGGTCAACTTTGTCGGTAGCTCCGCTATTCGTGATGACGTGAGTAAACTCAATGAACTAGTTTTGAGTAAGCCATTAAATATCGCTCAGTATAGAGCGGGTCGATTTATCGGGGCTTATTTGGTCACGCTATTAGTGTTTTCAACTACTATGTTGGGTGTGTGGGTTGGCAGCGGTTTTGGTAGCTTAATGGGCTGGTTAGATAGTGAAATGGTTGGTGAAAATAAACTAAGCTATTATTTAGTGCCTTTCTTTTATATTGCTGTTCCTTCTTTATTTGTTATCTCTTCATTAATCAATGCTGTAGCAATGCGCTTTCGCAGCATGGTGACGCTCTATCTAGTCGCCGTTGCCTTACTTATTAGTTATTTGGTTGGATCGAATATCTTCTCTGATATTCAATATCGCGAAATCTCAGCTTATTTAGATATGTTTGGTATGTCTGCAATGAGAATGCAAATGGAATATTGGACAATAGCACAGCGCAATGTGATGGAAATTACATTAACTGATCAGCTATTACACAATAGGTTAATTTGGGTCGGTATTGCCTTGGTGGCATTAGTAACCGCAGCGCTCAATACATCCCATCACTTAGTGCAAAAGCAAAAAGTGAAAGGCAAAGCTAATAAAGATAATAATACCAATTCTGCAGCCGCTCTTAGTTTTAATATACAGGCAAAGGCGACGGGAAGTAATGCATGGTCACAGTTTTCTACGCGAACTGTTTTTGAAGTCAAACAAGTTATAAAAAGCTATTCGTTTGGTATTTTACTTATTTTATCTTTAGCGACATTAATTCCTGCGTTAGTAGGTTCAATGGGTGCATACGGAACGGATGTTTGGCCTGTCACCTTTAGAATGGTTGAGCTTATTCAAGGTAGCTTTGGCATATTGATGATGATTGTACTCGTTTATTATTGTGGTGAACTTGTATGGCATGATCGTGAATCACGAATGGCCGAAATTGTTGACGCTTACCCCGTTGCGAATTGGGTGTTCTGGGGCTCTAAATATGTAGCGTTGAGTGCAGTTTTATTATTGTTATGCGCATTTGGTTCTGTGGTGACATTGTTTTATCAAATGATCATGGGCATGGCGAACTTTGATATTGCACAGTATGTAATAAGGCTCGGTTATTTATTTGTACTTGTGCTTGTTTTCCAAGGTGGCTTTGCTTTTTTATTACAGGTAATTAGCCCTAATAAATACGTAGGTATGGGTTTATATGTGCTTTACTTTATCGCTACTTTGGTGATGAGTAACTATGGTTTTGAGCATAACATGTTTGCTATTGGTAGCACGCCAGATGCGCCTTATTCAGATATCAATGGTTATGGCCATTTTTTAACTGCTGTACATTGGTACAATTTGTACTGGTTAGGTTTTAGTATGATCATTGCCGCACTTAGCTATGCACTTTGGCCGCGTGGGGCTGGGCAAGATTTAAAAGCGCGGGTTAAGTTATTAGGCTATCAGCTTGGCAACTCGGGTAAAGTGGTTATGGTATGTGGAACACTTATTTTTGTTGGTACGGGTAGCTATATTTACTACAACACAAAGGTGCTTAACCCATTTATAACCAGTGATCAGTATGAAGACTTGCAAGAGCAATATGAGCGTGAGTTTGGTCAATTTGTTGATGCAGCCGTGCCTATTCCAACTGATGTTGTTGTTACTGCAAATATCTATCCTCAAGAGCGCCGTATTACAGCAACCGTGGTAATGCAGGTAGAGAATAAATCGCAACAACCTATTACGCGATTATTGGTAAATAAGCCTGATCATACTCATAACTGGAGTGTTGAAGTTGATGGCGGGCAACTAGGCGAGTTGAACGAACTTTACCGTCATGCTTGGTTGGATTTTGCACAGCCAATGCAACCAAACGAAAGCCGTGAAATTGTGATGAGCGTAGAGCGTTATACTAAAGGGTTTGTAGATAGAGGCAGTGATGAACGACTTGTGTATAACGGTACATTCATTGATAACACGGCTTTGTTCCCAAGTCTTGGTTATTCCTTTGGTAAGCAAATACAAGATAAAAATGAGCGTCGTCAAAGAGGTTTACCAGAATTAAAGCGTGGCAATAAAATTGAAGAAACGCAGTATCACAACCAACCTTTGTTTGCGGATAATTATGTAAGTTTTGCAGCAACAATTACCACCGATGAGTCGCAAATTGCGATGGTGCCAGGTTACTTGCAATCACAAAGTACTAAAGACGGTCGCACAACTTTTGTATATGAAATGGATGCACCTATGTTGCATTTCTATAATTTGCTATCGATGGAGCTTGAGGTCAAAAAAGAGCTACATAATGGCGTAAACATAGAGGTGTACCATCATAAAGATCATGCTTGGAATGTAGATACGATGATTCAATCTACCAAAGATTCTTTAGATTATTTTTCCAAAGAGTTTGGCCCCTATCAGCATAAGCAAATGCGTATTATTGAGTTTCCTCGCTATCGTAGTTTTGCACAGAGTTTTGCTAATACAGTGCCGTATTCTGAAAATATGGGGTTTATTACCGATACGCGTGATCCAGATAATATTAATTTTCCTTACTATGTAACATCGCATGAATTGGCGCACCAGTGGTGGGCACATCAGGTGATAGGCGCGAACGTTGAGGGCTCTAATATTTTATCTGAAATGCTATCGCAATATGCAGCGATCATGGTGATGAAAGAAAAGTATGGTGAAAACAACCTGCGTAAATTCTTAAAGTACGAACTTGATCGCTACTTATTCGGGCGCACGACAGAACCTTATGAGGAACGTACACTTGCACGCGCCGCAGGGCAGCAATATATCCACTATAACAAAGGTGCCGTGGTAATGATGGCCATACATGATTTGTTAGGTGAGCAGCGCGTAAATGCCGCTTTGCGAGCATTTTTACAAGATTACCAATATGCGCAAGAACGTTACCCAACCACGTTAGACTTTATTGCCTATCTAAAGCGAGGAACGAGTGAGCAAGAGCAAGCATTTATTGAAGATCAGTTTAATGCCATTACGTTATATGATTTAAAAATCAGTGATGTTGATGTACAAGAGGCTGAATCAGCTGGTGAGGAGCACACCATTACATTGACCATTTCTGCAGCGAAGAAACATGCCGATGGTGAAGGTAATGAAGTGGATGTCCCGCTTATACAAATGATAGATGTTGCTTTATTTAGCGCAGATCCTAATGAGATACATGACACAGATACTGTTATCTATATGCAAAAACATGAGATTAAAACGGGTGAAAACACCCTTATATTAAAAGTAACTGAGTTGCCTAAATATGCCGGAGTAGACCCATTTATCAAATTAATAGATAAGAAAAGCGGAGATAATATCAAAGCACTATAAATACAAAAGGCCTCTTACGAGGCCTTTTTCTTAGGTGTGGGAGTTTATATCAAACTACCTCAATATGCAGGCTTCAGCGTTTCACAGGATCTTAATATCAAGGTGCTACTTTACAATAATGGTAGTCCCTTTTTAAAAGTAATCTCTTTTAAAAAGTAATCCCGCAGAGAGTAAGTGCCTGTGAATCGCCCAACGACGTTCATATCTTGAGGTGGTTTGGGTGTTTAAATCGAGCATGAGTAATCTCTAGTTTACATTATGGGAATGTTAAGTTTTTTTGATTATTATTAAATCATTGTGTTAGCTAAATATTAGGCTATATTAATTTTATAGTGTGACTTTAAAGTAGTGCTATTAGCAGTAGTCAAGCTTGTCAAATATACAGAATACCTGTTCACCTCTCCTAAGAGTGAAATCGAAGCCGCATTTACTGCGGCTTTTCTGTTTCTCTAAATTGCGTCAATTCAACAGTCAACCAGTCGTTCGCTGTGAGTTTCGTGCCATCAGTAAGGATAACGGTGTAGACCTTACCGCTCCATGAGCTTTTACTGGCTAAGTTTTCGATAAAATCATCTGCTGTTTTTGCGTACCGCTGTGCTTTTTTGTATTTCATGGCTAGATGGTCTGCGGCTTCTTGGCTGGTGTGTTTATCACCATTTCGGATAAAAACAGCATTACTTTTTGCGATGAAGCTAATTAAGTGCCCAACTTCTTGTTCAGGTGTTGCTGCAAAACTTAAATGGCTAAACATTATTAAAATAAAGGCAAAAGGCGCGAGTGTATTTTGGATTAATTGTTTCATCGTTCATCTCGTTCATGTATTGAAGTGGTTTGGGTATAACAATTTAAATAACGCATGATTATGTAAGTATGGTGCGTTAGGTTCATGATATTGGCAAAAGTTCAGTCCAATAATGAGCAGCCCTAAAGCTTACAGGAGTCTACATTTTTACAACAGTTTCTTACTTATTTTACAGTAAAGGCGAATGTATAATGATGACTTTCCAAACCAACACACAAGGACAAGGCCATGAAGGCTTTTCTAACTACATTATTATTACTGATACTCTCTGGGTGCTCAGCAGTTACGATTCAGCCACAAAAGATGGCAAAAGTAAGTACCTCGCCAACATATCAAGATAGTCGCCCATTTTTTATGTGGGGACTGGTTGGTGATCAACGCGTTGATGTAAAAAAAGTATGTGGTGAGCAAGCTGTTGTACAAATGCAGTCGCAGCAAACTTTTACAGATGGGGCACTGGGGTTAGTTACCTTGGGCATCTATTCACCTCATACAATTAAAGTGTGGTGTGATGAACAGAAAAACAAAGGAGCGGGGATATGAAAAATATAGCACAATTAATGCTGGGTGTAGCATTTATAGCACTGACGGGTTGTACTAACATCCATTTTGATAACGGTCAGTATGATGACTTGGCTACCAATCATAAAAGTGAGCAATGGCATCATAACTTTGCAGCTGCACTTTATGAAGGATCAGATACTGTTGATTTATCAGATGTTTGCCCTGATTCGCAATGGCAAAGTGTACATACCTATAAATCATTTTCCAATGGCGTGGCTGAGCTCGTTGTGAATGAAGTAGGCCCTGCTTGGTACCCTAAAACAGTAGAAGTAAGCTGCGCTAAGGTACCTTATAAAGTGCAATGATCATTCGTAGCGTAATGCATCTATTGGATTTAGCCTTGCAGCTTTTATCGCGGGGGCTAATCCAAACACGATCCCAATTAACGAAGTAAAACCGAACGACAGCATAACGGCCCAAGCCGGTATATACGCATCCGGCATACTGGGCATTGATAATGAGATCAATGTTGCAGCCCCATAACCAATAGCAAGACCAATTAAGCCACCAAATAACGACAATACTACAGCTTCAACTAAAAACTGGAGCATAATAAACCCTGGGGTTGCGCCAAGTGCTTTGAGTGTACCAATAACACGCGTGCGCTCTGTTACTGATACTAGCATAATATTCATAACACCAATGCCGCCAACAATGAGACTAATCCCGACTATCCCGGCTGTTATAGCGGTGGCACTGCCTGTAAATTTATCAACATTCGCGCGGGCTTTTTCAGCGGTTTCAAATTCAAAGTCATTTTCATCATCATCTTTAAGTTTGTGTAATTGACGTAAAATTCGAGTGATTTTGGCCAGTACCAACTCTTCATCGCTGCCTTCTTTAAGCCTAAACATTATTTGTACATTACTACTGCTGTTCGCGCCTTCTAGTGCGCTCATTGTACTGATAGGAATATTTATATAATCATCTTGATCAAAGCCTAGCAAGCTGCCTTGTTTTTCGGCTACACCGATAATTCTAAACCATTCACCACCGAGCTTAATATACTCGCCAACAGGGTTCTCTGGTAAATTAAGTTTTTCGATGATGGAGGGGCCAATAAAAGCGACGCGACGGCGTTTTTCATCGTCTTCCGCACGAATGAAACGACCAAGTTCAGGGAACGTTCTATAGGCTTTTTGATAATCTTGCTCTGTTCCCATAACACGTGATGAGTGGCTTTTATTACCATATTCAGCACCACCAGAAAAGCGCCAAGTAAACATTAAAGCGGTAAATGTTTCAGCTTCTTTTACTCGGGCTTTTAAGGTTAAAAAGTCTGTGTAAGTTAGCTTGGCGTTTTTGCCAACCATTTCTTGTTCAATACTGGTAAATGGCTTAATAGAAGTTACATCTGGTGCCATGTCGGCTAATTGATCGTTAATCTGTTTGGTAAAACCCTGCATAACAGCAACCACAGTTATAACTGCGGCCACCCCAATGATGATCCCTAAGCAGGTTAAGGCACTGCGCATTGCGTTGGCCTTAATGGCCATTAATGCAGCTTTAGTGCCTTCTATGATAGCAATGGCGGATTTAAACATTTTGTTTTTCTCCCGTACCTTTGCGTACATCGCTGACAACTTTACCATCGACTAAGCGAATGACACGTTGGCAGTGATCAGCAATCTCTTGTTCGTGAGTTACCAATATAATGGTATGGCCTTCGTTATGTAGCTCATCGAATAAAGCCATAATCTCGGTGGTGGTTTTACTATCTAGGTTGCCAGTTGGTTCATCGCCAAGCAAAATATGTGGCTTAGTCACTAAAGCACGGGCAATGGCAACACGTTGGCGCTGGCCACCCGAAAGCTGGTTTGATAGGTGATTTACTTTATCGCCAAGGCCTACTCGTTGTAATGCTTCGAGTGCTTTTTCTTTACGTTGCTTTGCAGGAATAAACCGATAAACCAAAGGTTGCATAACATTTTCGAGTGCGGACGCACGAGGCAACAGATTGAAGCTTTGAAAAATAAAGCCCACACTTTCATTACGCTGATGAGCAAGTTCGGTTTCAGTCATGCTTTTTACGAGCTTATCTTTTAAAAAGTAGTCACCGCTGGTTGGTGTATCTAAACAGCCAAGTAAGTTCATTAGCGTTGATTTGCCAGAACCCGAAGGGCCAATAATAGCAACGTATTCGTTTTCTTCAATTACAATGTTTACATCATCAAGGGCTTTAAATATTTGATCACCCATTTTGTATTGCTTGTTAATGTGCTCAAGCTTAATGACCGCAGACATTATTTAGCATCCTTGGCGATAGATTGTTTAATTTTTACTGTATCGTTTTCTTTTAACTTACTAACAGGGCGAGCAGGGCCAATCACTATACGCTGACCTTTATCCAAACCACTAGTGACCGCTTGTTCAATATCAGATGAAATACCAACTTTTACGTACGTTTTAGTAACGGTGCTGTCATCATTTAAGCGCCACACAAAATATTTGTCATCTTCTTTTTGTATTGCTTCAATAGGTAGTTTTAAGCCATCAACCGCGATACTTGTCGCAATTTCAGCGCGACAGCTCATACCTGCATATAATTGTCGATCAGTGTTATCCAGCAATACTTTTACTCTGAATGAGAGCCCTTGCGAACCAACTTGGTTTTTAGCCGAAGTACCAATGTTAATGACTTTGCCAGTAAAAGGTTGATTTGGGTAAGCGGCTGCGTATATATCAGTATGTTGGTCGAGTTTAATGCCAGCAATATCGGTTTCATCAACTCTTAACTCAGCTAAAATAGCACTAGGATCAGCAACAAGCATAAGATCTGAGCCAATAATATTGGTTGTACCAGCAATCACAGTTTCGCCTTCTTTAATATTTACTGAGGCTAACAAACCGCTCATTGGGGCACGAAATACACTTTTACTGAGTCTATCTTCAGCAATAGATAGTGAAGCTTTAGCTTGATTATAGGCCTCACCTCGCGCTTCAATGTCTATTTTTGCAAGATCTCTTGCGTTTTTCAGATTTTCATACACTTCTTGACCAGCGAGGCCTACATCATAAAGCTCTTTTTGACGCTTTAATTGGCGTTCAATATTCAGCAGGCGAGTTTTACTGTGTTTAATCTCTATTTCGCTGGCACGTAAAACAGCTTTGTTACGTGTTACTTCTGATTCAAATGCGGTGGTATCAAGGCGCATTAGAATATCGCCTTGTTGTACACTCTGTCCTTCCTCAACAAATACTTTGTCTACACGGCCTGTTACCTCAGAGCGCAGCTGTACTTGCGTGTTAAAAACCAAGTTACCAGAGGCCATAATAGAATCTGCAATACTGCCTTGTTCCACGGTTGCAATGTTAACCTCGGCTAGATCTTCATTGCCGGTGATTTGCTTAGATACAATAAGAGCAATAAAAGCGCTGATCGCAAGGGTAACTATAATTGCTTTTTTCATTTTACTTCCTGTTAATACGCAATAGGCAGGCTATTACACCTGCCTTTATTTTTATACTAGAGCGATGATCGCCCAAATACCAAATATGACTACATTTGGTAAAGCAGCAAACAAAATAGCTTTATTCAAACTAAAGTTAGTCCAGCACTTTAAACCAATGGCTGCCAGTGCAATGCCCCAAACAGTAAATATACTAATGGCTTCTGTTAGCGAATAGAGAGAGTGACCAAGTGGTAGCCCTAAAATCAATTGATTAATCGAAGCGTAGTTAAAAATACTCATTGAAAGCTGATCCGTACTGGCTGTAAGTACTAAAGCTAATATACCCAAGCTTGAGATAACTGCTGGCATCATGGTCCAAACACCAAAACCATACCAAGCCCCATAGCTATGCTGAGCATCTGGATCTTGTTTGGAAACTAATAAATAGTAGCCGGCAATGAGCGCATTCATGATGATTATGGCAAAAAGGCCACCGCCAATTGCAAACCATACTTGGCTATCAATACTTTGCTCCATACTTTGGCGGATCATTTTTTGTTCACCAATCGTGGCATCAATACTGGCTGCGGCTACTTGCTCTTCTAGAATAAACTGTGAGTCCGCATTGGTATAAAATACGTATGTACTAATAACAAGTGCTGTAGCTATTAATGTAAAGGCAAGCCAAGACCAGCCTTTTGCGTCTTTTAAGCCATTAAAGGTTTTGCTTGGACTGATAAAAATATCAACACATGCTGATAGGGCGTTTGATGAGCTCATTGTTATTATTCCTTTATTAATCATTTATAGGTACAAATATTATTGCTATTAATACCTTATTAAGAGGGTAGAATAAAGCATAACTCATGTGTGATGAGAGTTAAATTGTAACGGCTTATTAACACAGGCTTAACGGCAAGGAAGTAAGCAATAACAGTAAGGTAAATTATGACTAACACAGAACGAAAAATAGATGAATTGGTACTTGGTTTTTGGCGGTTATTAGATTGGAAAATCTCTGCACAGCAATGCTTAAGCTTTCTAGAGCAAGCTATAGATGCAGGTGTAAAGCACACTGATCATGCTGATATTTATGGCGAGTATGGCTGTGAAGCGCAGTTTGGTAAGGTGTTGTTATTAAAGCCAAGCATTCGTGATGATATTAAAATTATTACCAAGTGCGGTATTAAGCCCGCATTTCCAAGCTTGGGGTTGGCGGGTCAGGCAAACCATTATGATTCAAGTGCGCGGCATATTATAGCTTCAGCGCAGCAATCCCTTAAGCATTTTAATACAGATCGTTTAGATGTATTACTTATTCATCGTCCCGATTATTTAATGAATGCCGACGAAATGGCCAAAGCATTTACTACCCTAAAGCAAAGTGGCGATGTGTTGGAATTTGGCGTATCTAACTTTACGCCATCGCAATTAAGCTTATTACAATCACGCTTGGATTTTGAACTAGTCACTAATCAAGTTGAGTTTTCACCCTATGAAATGAAAGCGCTGGATGATGGCAGTTTGGATCAATGCCAGCTACTTGATATCAAGCCTATGTGTTGGTCACCATTAGCAGGCGGGCGCATCTTTGCGGATAGCGATGATAAAGCCATTCGCTTGCGCCACGTACTTGAGCAAGTTGGCAGAGAAATTGGTGCAAGTTCAATAGATCAAGTTGTTTATGCGTGGTTATTAATGCATCCAAGCTCACCATCAGTGGTACTGGGCACGGGCAATATCAAACGTGTTGAGTCTGCGGTTGTAGCTAAACAATTAAAACTCAGCCGTGAGCAATGGTATCGGATTTGGCAAGGTTCAACAGGGCATAGTGTGCCATAAGTGCTGTAAGTTTTAAGCGCCCTGAGCGCTTGGTAAGCCTTGACATAAAATCTGAATTGAGTAGATTTTGGCTTACCGCTTACCGCTTACCGCTTACCGCTTACCGCTTACCGCTTACCGCTTACCGTGATCGAGAAAGGGCCTTGCGGCCCTTAGTGTTGCAGCAAGTAACACATTCTTTTTTATAAATTAAAATCGACAGAGTAAGCAACGTAAGCTTTTAAATCTGAGCCATCGATATCGTTATCAGACAGGCCAAGTGTAAAGCCATCTTTAGAGATTGAAATACCGTAGTCGATGATGTTGTCATCGCCTATAAAGTCACCTGAGTAATGGCCAACATGCAATGCCATTTCAGTCCCGTTACTACCAATAGCGAAGCCATAATCAGCGGTTAGGTATAAAGAGTCACTGAAGTCAGATCCATCACCACTTGCCGCGGACGTTGCCAAAATAGATGCACCAAAGCTGAAACCGCCCATGCTGAGGCTACCGTAAATTTCAGAAAAATCAGCGTCAGCAGATGATGCCGCATCAGGGTATGCGTAATAAATATAACCGACGTCATAACTGATATTTTCGTTAATATCGCCACCAAAGCCTGCATAAAAATCAAGTTCATAGGTCATTTCATCGGCCCAAGATGCATTGGATACCCAAGTACCTGCGTAAAAACCAGACTCGTTTACATAATCAATACCACCAGATATTGCAGCATCACCATTAGTTTGCTCTTGTCCACGCCATAAGTAGTTTGAAGTTGCTGCTACGTTAGCTGTTACTTCTGCATAAGCGGTTGTTGATGTTGTTCCCATTAATGCAAGCGCGCTTATAGCAATCACTGTTTTTAGTCTAATCATGTTTGGTATCCTGTTGTTATGCTGATTTATTGACTCGTAATTATTTTAGTTGGTTGCAGCCTATTAATTGGCGAGCCCTTTTAGTTGTCTAATAAGATATTAGCAGTGCTTGTGCCAAGTTGAATTGAAATTGCACATTTATATTTTTATCACTTTAAAAACAAAGAGGTGAATTTTTAGAGGGAAGAGGGTGGGTTGTATTAGGTAAGTATTACGCACTTTCTTGGTGCATAAAAAAACCCGCATGCACAAAACGATTGCAGCGGGTTTTTATCAATTTTAATGTAAATTAGCCAAAGATTGTGCGCATTAGGCTAATTGTTTCATTAACTCCACGGCCTTTTTGCACTTCGCTAATAATAGAATCACGTTTGGCACGAATATGCTCAGGCATATCCTCAGCAGCTAGAGCGCGATCAACTAATATTTCAGCTGATTCTTTACCGCGACGAACCTTTTTTGTGCCAGTGCTAGTTGCACGTTTAGGTTTGTTTAGTAGCTTAATGTAGTTAGAGTTCTCTGGTGTGTTTTTATCAGCATAATAAAATAAACAAGGCAGCAGTGCTTTAATCGCTACAAGCTGTTGGTCTAATTCACTTTCGCCATTTGCCATTTTAAACCAAGACATATTATTAATTGTTTGCACAATATCTTGCCAATAGCGTGCAAAGTCACGGTTATTTAATTTGGTAATAGCCAGAGCTGAACAAAGTGCATCTAAGCGAGTGTTATTAATTGGTGTAAATACATCAGGGCGACGCATTGCTAATAGGCGTGTTGCAGGTGCGAGAGTTGGTTTTTCATTACTTTCGTTAAACGCGAGTAAATATTTAACAACAAATTCTTGATAATCAGCTTCAGTTACTTCGCCTTCAAGCGGTATATGCGCGAGTGCATCATCAAATAATGCAGGCAGATCACCCAGCATCAAATGAAAACCTTTTGCGCTTTTTGTTGAACTAAACCATTCTACATCAAAATTGTAGTTACTAGGATCAAGAGACGAAGTGTGTTTACCGCTAAAAGCGAGTAAATCTTCAGGGATCATATCTTTTAATGTTTGTTCACGAATGCTTGCAATATAAGTTGTAAGGCGTAATTGCTCATCAAGCGCTAATACATCTTTATGTTGCTCTATAAAAACACTCACTACAGGCCAAGGGGCTACACGTAGAGTTTTTAACTGCAAAAAGCTAATCGCTGAAATTAATAAGTCATGGAGCTTTTTTAATACAGGTAATTGTGCGCTTTCAAGTAAGTCATAATTAATACGATCGCGACTAGCGTTGAGCAGTTCGTAACACCAACCTAAAAAGTCTTCAGGATGATTTTCTATTTTCACCGCCATTAGATTAAGGCTGAGCTCTGAAGCCTGCTTTAAGATATTTTGATAAATATGACCTTCTTGATCGCCTAATGCCATTTGTGAAGGTGAAATAAGCAGTTTTTTCATGCCGGACGGTACTCCAAGTATATACATTTTTTAGTTGTTTAATTTTAGCGCAAAAAGCCTAAAAACAACAGGGCTATGCATCATACCTAAGAATAAAGGGGATGCAATCTTGCTAATGCAAATCTACACAAGATTGCGTTTAAAGTGTTTAATCACCATCGTCAAGCGTAAAAAGATGCTCAACAGAGGTATTAAAGTGTTGTGCTATCTTCAATGCAATGATCACTGACGGTGTAAAGCGTAATGTTTCGATTGTGCTAATGGTTTTACGAGACACACTAATCGCATCGGCTAGTTCTTGTTGCGACAGTCCTGCAGCTTTGCGAAATTCAGCTATATGGTTGTGCACATTAACTCCTAATCACGGCTCTGCCAAAGCAATGAAGCGCCATAAACTAGGCACGTTATAGCCAAATAAAATGTCGCCATGACTGAATGTGGCACGTCACTGAGAAACGCTTCTGATGTGAAGAAAGTAAAACCCATGCTGCACATGAGTATTATGACTATATGCTTATAAGCAATGGTATCAATTGTATTTAGAAACTCATCTTTATAAGTGAGATTGCAATGCATCTTTCTGGTAAAACCGCCCTTCATTACAAACATAAAGAATGAGCCAAGAAAAGCAGCGCTTCCTGATAACAACAGCGGTACTGATGTATTGTCGAGCATAGGGTAACCACTGATAATTAGTAAAGTCACCCCCATAAATATAGAAAACTATGCATTATGACTCATAAATTTTTCTTCTGTTTTTATATCCTGTTGTTTCATAAAGTCCATCCTGTGAAAGTGATAATTTTATATTTTTGTAACCTACAGGTATCAATGTAACCTCAAGGTATCATTGGGTCAAGTTTTTTTTGTAACCTAAAGGTATCAAAATGTTTCAGTGACTATTCATGTCATTAATATAGACTGAGGAAAATTCATTTTTTACAGGCGGAGCAATGCTTTTGGGTCTTACTCCCGCTATTATAAGAACATCATTTGCACATTCGAAGGATCATCATGAAAACCCTACTCAAAGTAATTGGTGTAATAATCTTGCTGTTCGTAGCTTTAATCGTCGCGGCACCTTTTTTAATACCAACAGACGCAATCTTTAATAAAGTCTCGCTGCAGGTTGAACAAACCACAGGACGTACATTAACGATTAAAGGGGATAAAACATTATCGGTTTTTCCTTCATTAAAGCTTGAACTTGAAGATGTGCATTTTGCCAATATGAAAAGCGGCTCACGTGCAAATATGGCAAGTATGCAGCAACTTGCGATCCACATCCCATGGTTTTCATTATTTGGTGGTGAGCTGAAACTAGAGAAGTTTGTGATCAATGAGCCAGATATTCTACTTGAAACGGATAAAAACGGTAAAGCTAATTGGCAACTATTTGATGCGGTAGCAAAACCTGCTGAGCAACAGCAAAATGGTGATGCAGTTAAATTACCTGAAAATTTTGATATTTCGTTAGGGGAAGTGGCTATTTATGGTGGAAAGTTTGTTTACTTAGATGGAAAAACAGGGGTTAAGCAAGAAATAAACGACCTCGAACTAGCTATATTATTACCTTCACTTCATAAAACACTAGAAGTGAAAGGTGCCATTACCTACATGCAAGAACGTTTTGAGCTTGATGTGACGGTTGATAATCCGGCCAAAGTAATTAAAGGGGATACATTTAATGTAACCAAAAATATTACATCAAAGTTAGTAGATGTCGAATTTAAAGGTTCTATTGCAGGTCAAGGTAAGGATATTCAAGGTCAATTGGCACTTAGTGGTGACTCAGTTAAAGATATCGCCAAATGGCAAGGTGTTGACCTTAATGCGAAAGACAATGCCTTTAACGCATTTAGTGTTAGCGGTAAAATGCGTATGAAAGATGATAGGTTTAATTTATCTGAATTGATTGCTACATTGGATGAATTAGAGGTTAAAGGTAAAAGCGAGCTTAGCTTAGGTAAGCGTTTAGCTGTTAATGCTGATATAGATTTAGGCATGCTTGATTTAAACCCTTACTTACCTGAAGCGGTTGCTCAAACCGAAACTCCAGAATCTGCAAGTGATGCACCAGCACAGCCTATAGTTTGGGATAATACCAAAATGGATTTAAGTGGCTTAAATGCCCTTGATGCAAATATCGTGATCCGTTCAAGTGGATTAAAAGCAAATGAGATAAAACTTGGTGCAAACCAATTCACAGTAAACCTTAAAAATGCAGTAGCAAAAATTAGTCTTGATAAATTTGCAGCGTATAAAGGTAATGGCAAAGGCATAATAACGGTTAATGCAAAGCAAACGCCTTATAAAATCAGCACTAACTTTTCATTAGCTAAAATAGATGCACAACCTTTACTAACTGATGCCGCAGGTTTTGATAAATTGATCGGTAAGGGCTCACTTAATTGGGATTTATCGACGTCAGGGCAAAGTCAAAAAGACTTTATGGGGGCACTACAAGGTAAGTTAGCCTTTGAGTTTGCTGACGGGGCAATAAAAGGCGCAAATATTGCTGAAATGGTACGCAAAGGCAAAGAGCTTATAAAAGGCAACTTCGGCGCTGTCTCTGAAGGACTCGATACGGGCTTTGATAATTCACAGCAGACTGACTTTTCGGCGTTAACGGGTAGCTTTAATTTTACGAATGGCGTGGGTAAAAATACAGACTTGAGCTTATTGAGTCCATTGGTGCGCATTAGTGGTGAAGGGGATGTCAATTTGCCTGCTGCTACTGTTAACTATCGGTTAGTCACAGGTATCGTCGATTCACTTGAAGGTCAGGGCACGACTGATAATAGCACTGGCTTTAAAGTACCACTGCGTATCAAGGGGCCATTTCACGATGTTAGTATTAGTTTAGATGTGAGTAAAGCAGCTAAAGATGAAGTCAAAGAAAAAGCAAAAGATAAAATCAAAGATAAACTAAAAGGTTTATTTGGCTAACATTTACTGTATTTATTCGTAGATAAAACAATCAGGGTATAAAAATACCCTGATTGTTTTATAAACAGCTGTTAAATAGCAAAATATACTCCCCTCTAAGATTACCTAGTGCTGTAATTCTAAATTAATTAAAAAATAACCTATCGCTACCCCTTCAATGCTGGTACAATTGCCCGCCCTTAAGAGACAACACTGTTGTTTTTTGAGTGGTTTTTAATCTAAATGTCTTGATTTTAAACAAATTTAAGACAGTTTGTTATAACTACACCGGAGGTCATTAACATGATCCAAATGCAAACTCAGCTGGAAGTTGCTGATAACAGCGGCGCTCGCAAAGTGCAGTGTATAAAAGTCCTTGGTGGTTCACACCGTCGCTACGCAGCGATTGGCGATATCATTAAAGTTTCTGTAAAAGAAGCTATTCCTCGCGGTAAAGTGAAGAAAGGTGATGTTAAAAACGCGGTAGTTGTGCGTACCAGAAAAGGTGTTCGCCGTCCAGATGGTTCTTTGATCCGTTTTGACAGCAACGCGGCTGTTATCTTAAATGATAACTTGCAGCCAATTGGTACACGTATTTTCGGCCCTGTGACTCGCGAGCTTCGTAATGATAAGTTCATGAAAATCGTTTCACTAGCCCCAGAAGTACTGTAAGGAGCCAATCATGGCAGCAAAAATCCGTCGTGATGACGAAGTAATCGTACTAGCAGGTAAAGACAAAGGTAAGCGCGGCAAAGTGCTTTCAGTTGTTACTGAATCTGGTCGAATCTTTGTCGAAGGCATAAACTTGATCAAGAAACACCAAAAGCCGGTTCCACAATTGAACCAAGCTGGCGGCATTGTTGAGAAAGAAGCGTCTATGGATGCATCAAACGTTGCGATCTTCAACTCGGAAACGGGTAAAGCAGATCGTGTAGGTTTCAAGATTGAAGATGGTAAGAAATTACGTATCTTTAAATCTACTGGTAAAACTATCTAATAGTTGGAGTAGAATGATGGCGAAACTGCATGAAGTATATAAAGACACAGTAGTTGCTGAACTTCAAGAGAAGTTTGGTTTCAGCTCTGTCATGCAAGTCCCTCAGATCGAAAAGATCACATTGAATATGGGCGTGGGCGAAGCCCTAGCTGACAAGAAGATTTTAGATCACGCTGTTGCTGATCTAGCTGCAATCTCTGGTCAGAAACCTTTAATCACTAAAGCACGCAAATCTGTTGCTGGCTTTAAAGTGCGTGAAGGCTACCCGATTGGTTGTAAAGTAACCCTACGCGGCGAGCGTATGTGGGACTTTTTTGAGCGTTTGGTTTCAATCGCTATCCCACGTATCCGTGACTTCCGTGGTGTGAGTGCTAAGTCTTTTGATGGACGTGGTAACTACAGCATGGGCGTACGTGAACAAATCATCTTCCCAGAAATTGATTATGATAAAGTAGACCGTGTACGCGGTATGGATATCACAATCACTACATCTGCGAAAACAGATGAGGAAGGCCGTGCGTTGTTAGAAGCGTTTAACTTCCCATTTAAGAAATAAGGGTAGGGTTATGGCAAAGAATTCTATGAAAGCGCGCGAAGCAAAGCGCACTAAATTAGTTGCTCAGTTCGCTGAAAAGCGCGCAGCACTAAAAACTATCATCAGTGATGTGAAAACATCTGACGATGATCGTTGGGACGCAGTACTTAAGCTACAAGCTTTACCGCGTGATTCTAGCCCTGCACGTCAACGTAATCGTTGTAACATTACGGGCCGCCCACATGGTTACCTTCGCAAATTCGGCATGAGCCGTATTAAAGTTCGCGAAGCAGCTATGCGCGGTGAAATTCCTGGCCTTAAAAAGGCTAGCTGGTAATAGAATCACGGGAGTAAGACTATGAGCTTGCAAGATCCTATCGCGGATTTGTTCACACGAATTCGTAACGGTCAGTCAGCGAAGAAAGTATCTGTAACGATGCCTAATTCAAAGCTGAAAGTAGCATTAGCTAAAGTATTAAAAGATGAAGGTTATATCACTGATTTCGAAATCAATGGTGATGTTAAACCTGAGCTTTCTATCGAGTTGAAATACTTCGAAGGCAAAGCTGTTATTGAAAATATCCAGCGTGTTAGCCGCCCTGGTTTACGTATCTATAAGAGACGTGACGAATTACCAAAGGTAATGGGTGGTCTAGGTATCGCTATCGTATCAACTTCTAAAGGCCTAATGACAGACCGCGCCGCACGTAGTGCTGGTGTTGGTGGTGAAATCATTGGTTTTGTAGCTTAATCGGAGGGGAACTATGTCTCGCATAGCAAAGGCACCAATTAATGTTCCTGCCGGTGTAGAAGTTACATTAAAAGGCCAGGACATCACAGTTAAAGGCAAAAACGGCGAATTAACGCGTACTATCAACTCAGCTGTTGAAGTACAACTTAACGACAACGTTATTACAACTTTACCTCGTGAAGGCGTAGCCAATGCATGGGCACAAGCAGGTACTGCTCGCGCTCTTATCAACAACATGGTTGTTGGTACGCATGAAGGTTACGAGAAGAAACTTCAGTTAGTAGGCGTTGGTTACCGTGCAGCAGCAAAGGGTAAAGTTTTAGACTTAACTCTTGGTTTCTCACATCCAGTTAATTTCGCAGTTCCTGAAGGAATTACGATTGAAACTCCAAGCCAAACAGAAGTTCTAGTTAAGGGCGTAGATAAGCAGTTAGTTGGTCAAACAGCTGCTAACATTCGTGCATACCGTAAACCTGAGCCTTATAAAGGTAAGGGTGTTCGTTATTCAGATGAGAATGTACGCCGTAAAGAGGCTAAGAAGAAGTAAGGTAAGACGATGGATAAAAAAACAGCTCGTCTACGTCGTGCTAAACGCACTCGTAGAAATTATATTGAACAAGGCACAACGCGTCTTGTTATCCACCGCACGCCACGTCACATATACGCTCAAGTAGTTACTGCTGAGGGTAATGTACTGGCTGCTGCTTCTACTGTTGAAAAAGCTATTAGCGAAACAGTTAAAGGCACAGGCAACCTAGCAGCTGCGCAAGCAGTTGGTAAAGCGGTTGCAGAACGTGCGGCTGACAAAGGCATCGAAAAGATTGCTTTTGATCGCAGTGGCTTTAAATATCACGGCCGTGTGAAGGCGCTAGCTGATGCTGCGCGTGAAGCCGGTTTGCAATTCTAGGAGTAGACAATGGCTAACGTAGAAGCAAAGCAACAACAGCCTGATCTAGCTGAAAAGCTAATCGCGGTAAACCGTGTGTCTAAAGTAGTTAAAGGTGGTCGTATCTTTAGCTTCACTGCACTAACAGTAGTTGGTGACGGCGCAGGTAAAGTAGGTTTCGGTTATGGTAAAGCTCGTGAAGTTCCAGCTGCTATTCAAAAAGCAATGGAAAAAGCACGTCGCAACATGATCAACGTAGACCTAAATGGCAACACATTACAGCACCCTGTTAAAGGGCGTCATGCTGGCTCACTAGTGTTCATGAAACCAGCCTCTGAAGGTACTGGTATCATCGCAGGTGGCGCTATGCGTGCAGTACTTGAAGTGACTGGTGTGCAGAACGTACTTTCTAAATGTTACGGTTCTACTAACCCGATCAACGTTGTACGTGCAACGATCTCAGCTCTTGAGAATATGAATTCTCCTCAGTCGATCGCTGCTAAACGTGGTCTTCGAGTAGACGAGATTCTGGGGTAAACCATGGCTAATAAAACTGTAAAAGTAACACAAGTAAAGAGCTCTATCGGTCGTTTACCGAAGCATAAAGCTACATTACGCGGTCTTGGTTTACGTCGTATCAATCACACTGTTGAGTTAGAAGACACAGCATGTGTGCGTGGTATGATTAACCGAGTTTCATACATGGTTAAGGTTGAGGGGTAATTCGAATGCATTTGAATACACTTTCTCCTGCTGCAGGTTCTAAATCTGCTCCAAAACGTGTTGGTCGTGGTATCGGTTCTGGTCTAGGTAAGACTGGTGGTCGTGGTCACAAAGGTCAAAAGTCACGTTCTGGCGGTAAAGTACGCGTTGGTTTTGAAGGCGGTCAAATGCCTATGCAACGTCGTCTACCTAAGTTTGGTTTCACTTCTCGCAAATCTTTAGTATCTGCAGAAATAAACCTATACGAAATCGCTAAAGTAGAAGGCGATGTGGTAGACCTAAGTACGTTACAAGCAGCTGGTCTAGTTAAAAAGAACGTTCTGTTCGTTAAAGTTGTTAAATCTGGCGAAGTTTCACGCGCAGTTACTGTAAAAGGCCTTAAAGCCTCTAAAGGTGCTCGCGAAGCTATTGAAGCTGCCGGAGGCAAGGTAGAAGACTAAGGAAGTACTAATGGCTAAACCAGGTCAAGATATACAAAGTGCACAAAGTGGGCTTTCGGAATTGAAACGTCGATTACTATTCGTATTGGGCGCTATCATTATTTACCGTCTAGGTTCATTTGTGCCGATCCCTGGGATTGACGCCGCTGTACTTGCCGATTTCTTCGAGCAACAAAAGGGCACCATTGTTGAAATGTTTAACATGTTCAGCGGTGGTGCGCTTGAGCGCGCTTCAGTGTTAGCACTGGGTATTATGCCTTACATCACAGCTTCAATTATTACGCAACTATTAACGCATATGTATCCTCCGTTTATAGAGCTTAAGAAAGAAGGTGAACAAGGGCGTAAGAAAATAAGCCAGTACACACGCTATGGCACGCTTTTGCTTGCTACTATCCAATCAATCGGTATTGCCACAAGCTTACCGGGTATGATGGACGGGTTAGTTGTTAACCCTGGTATGGGTTTCTATTTCACCGCAGTGGTGAGTTTAGTAACAGGTACCATGTTCCTGATGTGGTTGGGCGAGCAAATTACTGAACGAGGTATCGGTAACGGTATTTCAGTTCTAATATTTGTTGGTATTGTAGCTAACCTGCCGTCTGCTATCGGTTCGACAGCCGAAATGGCGCGCCAAGGTGACATACATGTTTTAGCATTGTTATTGATTGCGGTAATCGTATTCGCTGTAACTTATCTTGTAGTATTCTTTGAACGTGGGCAACGTCGTATCGTCGTTAACTACGCAAAGCGTCAACAAGGTCGTCAAGTATTTGCTGCCCAAAGCACGCATTTACCACTGAAAGTTAATATGGCGGGTGTTATTCCACCAATCTTTGCTAGCAGTATAATACTGTTCCCTGGTACTATTGCCAGCTGGTTCGGTCAGGGTGAAGGTCCTGTCGCTGATGTGTTACAAGCTATTGCTTCAACGTTGACTCCAGGTCAGCCATTGTATGCATTAGTTTTAGCCGCAGCCATTATCTTCTTTTGCTTTTTCTATACAGCGTTGGTGTTTAACCCACGTGAAACAGCAGATAACCTGAAAAAATCTGGCGCATTTATCCCAGGTATTCGTCCAGGCGAGCAGACATCGAAATACATTGATAAAGTGATGACACGCCTGACATTGGCAGGTGCTTTGTATATAACCTTTATCTGTCTGGTGCCCGAATTCATGACGATGGCATGGCAAACGCCATTCTACTTCGGCGGTACATCAATTTTGATTATCGTTGTTGTCATCATGGACTTTATGGCACAAGTACAAACTCATATGATGTCTCATCAATATGATTCTGTGCTGAAAAAAGCGAACCTTAAAGGCTACGGTCGATAAGGTCAGTTTACGGAGTTGAGCAATGAAAGTACGTGCTTCCGTTAAGAAAATATGCCGTAACTGTAAAGTTATTAAACGTGCCGGTGTTGTACGTGTAATTTGCAGTGAGCCTAAGCATAAGCAAAGGCAAGGTTAATTAATAAGTCGTACAGGCTGAGGTTACTCGGCCTGTGTTTTCAGTAGTGATTTGGTCTTCGTTTGAGTATCCTTACGGGCTCTTCAAACAGATGATAACCGAATTCAAATATAGGAGATGTGTTAGTGGCCCGTATTGCTGGCATTAACGTCCCTGATCATAAACATGCAGTTATTGGTTTAACAGCTATTTATGGCATAGGTAAGACTCGCTCTAAGGCTATCTTAGTAGCGACTGGTATCGCCGAAACCACAAAAATCGGTGAACTTTCAGACGAAACACTTGATGTATTGCGTGAAGCAGTAAGCAAGTACACTGTAGAAGGTGACCTTCGTCGTGAAGTTACTTTGAATATCAAGCGCCTTATGGACCTTGGTTGTTACCGTGGCCTACGTCACCGTCGCTCTTTACCACTTCGTGGTCAAAGAACTAAGACTAACGCGCGTACCCGTAAGGGTCCTCGTAAGCCTATTAAGCGATAAGGGGATAGTATTATGGCTAAGACACCAATTCGTCGTAAAAAGGTTAAAAAGCAAGTTGCTGATGGTATGGCTCATGTTCATGCGTCTTTCAACAACACTATTGTTACAATTACCGACCGTCAAGGTAATGCACTATCATGGGCTACTGCCGGTGGTTCAGGTTTCCGTGGTTCACGTAAATCTACACCATTCGCTGCTCAGGTTGCTGCAGAGCGTGCAGGTACTGCTGCTCAAGAATACGGTTTAAAAAATCTAGAAGTTTTCATCAAAGGTCCAGGTCCAGGTCGTGAATCTGCTGTACGTGCTTTGAATGCTGCTGGTTACCGTATTACCAACATTACTGACGTGACGCCTATACCACACAATGGTTGTCGTCCACCGAAGAAACGTCGCGTTTAACAATAGGTTAGGAGAAATAACATGGCAAGATATTTGGGCCCTAAGCTCAAGCTGAGTCGTCGTGAAGGCACTGACCTGTTCCTTAAGAGCGGCGTAAGAGCTATCGACTCTAAGTGTAAACTTGAGACTGCACCTGGTCAGCACGGCGCTCGTAAAGGTCGCTTATCTGATTACGGTTTACAATTACGTGAAAAGCAAAAAGTACGTCGTATCTACGGTGTATTAGAAAAGCAATTCCGTAACTATTATAAAGAAGCTGCTCGCCTTAAGGGCAACACAGGTGAAAACTTGTTACAGCTTTTAGAGCAACGTTTAGACAATGTTGTATACCGCATGGGTTTTGCAAGCACACGTGCTGAAGCACGTCAGCTAGTAAGCCACAAAGCGGTTTTAGTTAATGGTCGTGTTGTGAACATTCCTTCATTCGTAATTACTCCAGAAGATGTAGTAGTTATCCGTGAAAAGTCTAAGACACAAGCTCGTATCATCGCTGCTCTAGAACTAGCCGAGCAACGTGAAAAACCGACTTGGGTTGAAGTTGACGGTAAGAAAATGGAAGGTAATTTTAAACGCCTACCTGAGCGTTCAGATCTGTCTGCGGACATTAATGAACAACTAATCGTCGAACTTTACTCTAAGTAAAGTTAAGAGTTAAGAGAGGATAAAATGCAGGGTTCTGTTACAGAATTTCTAAAACCAAGGTTAGTCGATATCGACGCTATAAACCCAACACGTTCTAAAGTTGTTTTAGAACCATTAGAGCGTGGCTTCGGTCATACGTTGGGTAATGCCTTACGCCGTATACTTCTTTCGTCTATGCCTGGTTGTGCAGTTACCGAAGTTGAAATCGACGGTGTGTTGCATGAGTACAGCGCGAAAGAAGGCGTACAAGAAGACATCATTGAAATTCTGTTAAATCTTAAAGGTCTAGCAGTAACTTTAGAAGGTAAAGATGAAGTTTTTCTTACCCTGACTAAGTCTGGTGTAGGCCCTGTGACTGCGGCAGATATTCAGCACGATGGCGATGTAACAATTGCTAACCCAGATCACGTTATTTGTCATTTAACGACAGATAGCAGCGCGATCAGCATGCGAATTCGTGTTGAACGCGGTCGTGGTTATGTGCCGGCATCTAGCCGTTTATCCTCTGATGACGATGAGCGTCCAATTGGTCGATTGTTGCTTGATGCATCATTTAGTCCAGTTGAACGTATTGCGTACTCGGTTGAATCAGCACGTGTTGAACAACGTACAGACTTAGACAAGTTAATCATTGATATGGAAACAAACGGCACTTTAGATCCTGAAGAAGCGATCCGCCGTGCGTCTACTATCTTAGCTGAGCAATTAGAAGCATTCGTAGATTTACGTGATGTTACTGAGCCAGAAGAGAAAGAAGAGAAGCCAGAATTCGATCCTATTCTACTTCGTCCAGTCGATGATCTTGAATTAACAGTACGTTCTGCAAACTGTTTGAAAGCCGAGCAAATTCAATATATCGGTGATTTAGTTCAGCGCACAGAAGTAGAGCTTCTTAAAACGCCTAACTTAGGTAAGAAGTCTCTAACTGAAATTAAAGACGTGCTAGCTTCACGTGGTCTTTCTCTAGGTATGCGCCTAGAAAATTGGCCACCTGCAAGCCTAGCTGAATAATCTAAATCACTATATTAGTTTAGTTAGAAGGATAGGGTCATGCGCCATCGTAAGAGTGGTCGTCAATTAAACCGTAACAGCAGCCATCGTAAAGCGATGTTCAGCAATATGGCAGGTTCTTTGGTGAAACACGAAATCATCAAAACTACATTGCCTAAAGCGAAAGAGTTACGTCGTGTAATTGAACCTTTAATCACACTGGCTAAGACTGACAGTGTAGCAAATCGCCGTTTAGCGTTTGCTCGCACGCGTGATAATGAAGTAGTTGGTAAATTGTTCAGTGAAATCGGTCCTCGTAACGCGGATCGCCCAGGTGGTTACACTCGTATTCTTAAGTGTGGCTTCCGTACTGGTGACAAAGCACCAATGGCTTATATTGAACTAGTAGGTCGCACATCTGCTACCGAAGAAGTTCAAGATGACGCGCAGTCTGCTGAGTAAGTCTTAAAGACACCAAAAAGCCGAGCTTATGCTCGGCTTTTTAATGCCTATAATTATATTCCTAATCTACTCCACCTATATTCACCATTTGTTTTTAACGTGTCTTCATGCCACATACTTATTTAACCACGTAGCATTTACTAATATATGAGATCCAACTAATGATCTAGCACCATTAAGATCATGCTATAAGGTTTATTCATTTATTCTCGTATTTAAAGCACTGCAAATAGACTTTATTTCCCAAGATTAGTGCTGTTTTTATACGTTTCGTTCAAATACTCAGCGAATAGCTAGTTTATTTAAGTTTTCATCAAAAAAGGGTTGATCTGTTTTTGGATCTCCCTATAATGCGACCCCACTGAGAAGGCAGACAGCAACGCTTAGCGGGGCAAGAGTTAATCAGTGAGTCGAGTAAAACTTGAGTTTGAATTTTTATAAAGTTTAAATTTAAGTATTGACAAAAAAAGTGGAAAGCGTAGTATGCGCAGCCCTAGCGAGATAAAGTTTAACTTTAATCGCAACGTTCTTTAACAATATAAAGCAATCATCTGTGTGGGCACTCGTACAGATTGAGTTCTAACAGCCGAACTTAGTTTACTAAGCAAG